>NZ_WPCB01000023.1:0-55885 GCF_009741785.1 Haloarcula sp. CBA1122 | reverse complement strand
AGTGGTTGCACTCCGTCGGAAGCTAACACATTGGTTCCTACACCAATGTTGACTACTGCATGGGTCCGTGGGCTCACATCAGATTCCATCTTGACGGCGGACCGCAGGGGTGGAATCCTCATGGGGTGGATCTCGCCGGCCCCAAAGGGGAAGGCGAGATCCTCTCGTAGCTCAAGCCGACCCAGGTGGCCGACCGAGCGTGTCGACCCGGGCTCGCTGCCCGGTGCGACCTTCGCATTAGTTCAGAAGACGGGGGAACATATAAATGAATCGTCTCACACCCGCCCTGTGTAGAACACACACGACGCATACGTAACGTGATGGCGTGATACGCATAACCGCAAGACGGCATCCGGGTGTCGGTGATCCAACATGTATTCGTTATCAGATTCTGACATGCGGTTCAGTGACCGAGTTCCAGCCAGCCATTATATATCAATTGGGAGTAGTAGGAACTCGACGGTAGACAACTGTAGTGTGCCGAGAACTAAGAGCAAGGGTCGGAACACTCGACAAGCAAGCAGTCAGACCAGGGACAATCGCTGGTCACAGCAGAGAACTATCTCACTGTCGTCGTGAACCAGGACGCGGTACAGTGGTAAAATTAGGCGGTCAGCGAGTCGATGTGGCCTTCGGCACGGAGCTGGTCAGCGTCTTGCCCCTTGTAGCGCCATTCGATGTTGGCCTTCTCGTCTTGCCAGTCCCATGGTTCGGCGAGAACGATGTCGTCCTCGTTAATCCAGGTTCGGAACTTCATCCGGCCCGGAATCCGTCCGAGTCGGGTTTCGCCGTCCTCACAGCGAATGCGGACGTGGTTCCCACCAAGGTGCTCTGTTACCACTGCAAACATCTCGTCGTTTGTAGGCATGCGGAGATTCCGCCGCCCTGAATCGTCGCTCACAATATAAATACAGTGTCCTCCCGTATAAGTCGTTTGAGAGGCGAGATAGCGTGTACCATGCGCCCGACATAGCGGCCGTGCCACGGCAGGAGCTTGCCGATAGCTACTGGGAATAGTGAACGGTGAGAACGAACTGACGACAGGACGTCGATTCAGTCGGCAGTCAGCGCCTGTGGTTCGTCGGCTTCCTCGGCCATCGCATCCGTCAGTCCGGAAGCGAGCGCAAACACTGCTTCCTTGTGGTCAGTCTTCGATTTGTGGATCGATGTCGGTTTGACACCGAGATCAGCGTACAGATCGTGCTCGACGCTCGTGTCCGCTTCGTGCTCGTAGTGGTGTTGTACCTGCGCGAGAAGGCTGTGAAGGTGAATGAGTTCTTGCTTCTTCATTAGTGTCCAATCTTATGGAGTGGAGGGTAATAGTACTACCTTGCCAACGACTCACATGTCGCTACCGTTCGGATACGACTCCTCCCAATCTCAGATGCAAAGATAGAGCCGTTTACCGGCATATGAGCACCTGTATCACGATTTTCGTCTACGGATCGTAATATTCTGTTTTCCTACCCTAATATCGAACAAAACAGAGAGTTGCCACTATGTAACTCTCCCTTCATTAACGGCTAAAGAGAATTGAGGAGGCTACTGACTTGCGAAGCGCTCTCAATCATGAAAGACCACGACAATGTATTAGTATTCGAACACTTCATACCTGCTGAACACGTACCTATGGCCGTAATGAACTGGAAGCACCCACGAGACAAGACTGCGGCTATGGCGAAACAAGAAGAAGCAAACAGCGGGACGGAGTGGTCATTCATCGCAGCGCTGATGACTGCTGCATAACGGTTTTCTCACCGTCCAGAACTGAGTCCTACAGCGACGGGTCTATGCACCGCAGACAGAGGCCGTTAGGTGACAGTACGGATATCGACCGTCGTATTGTGGACGACAGCGCGGCTGACACCAGTACACTGGTAGGTGTGTGGTTCCGAGTGGCCCGACCAGTTCGACAGTTCCTGCTCGAACAGGCGGTGCCATGCATCCGGATATGCAGTCTCCGAGATGTTGATCGAGACGGTTGTCGCGGACGGTGACTTGCCAGCCTGTGGCGAAATAAGCGTCTTGTTCTGGATAGCGGTCTCGATTGTGACGCGGTTCGACGACGAGAAATCCGTCTCTCCGTCGAGGGAAAGGGCAGAGATGTATACACTGTCACTTCCGGGGCTACACCGGAAGCGGGGTTTCCGTGAAACGACCAGCCCCTCCTGCTGGACCCGGTACACTGCACCGCTGGTGTAGACGATATCAGTCCCCGAATCAGTCTCCCGAACGAACGCTCCGGTCGAAATATTCGTTGACTGCCCGTCGACAGTTACGTTAAGCGTCGACGGTCGGATGGAGAGTCCGTGACCCTGGAGTTTCATACTCGTGGTCCGTCGTGGAGCGTTGCCCTGAATGTGGTCGCCCGTGGTTTCCGCGAACCCGACCATCGACGTTTCTGCGACATCGGTTGTCGCCCCCTGTTGGATGGCATCGAACGCCCCAAGCCCACCAAGCGTCACCAGCGCAATCCCAGTAATGATGATGCTGAACGTGAGCGTAAACGCGAGCAGGTCGGACACACCACGGTCGTGACCGCTTTGGCTTGACAGCGGCGAAGTCATCCGCGAGTCACCTCCATACAGCCGGCTGTCTGGTTGTACGATACAGCCAGGGGCCCACTGGAGACGACAGACGGGCAGACATTAGTTTCGTTCTCGAAGCGGACGACAGCATACCGATTCAGTCCTGATGCGTTCACGTACACACGCGTGCGCGAAGCATCAGGAGAGACCTCGACGTTGTACGACTGATCAGCGATGCGCTCGGGATACATCGCACGGAACGATACTGTCGAGTTGAGCGTGTCGGTGTCGAACGCATCTAAGCGGATCAGGTCGCGCGCGATACCATCGCCGACGTTCTCCAGAGCTTCTTCAGTCACTCGCTCACGCTGTGAGTCTACCATCTGGCTCCCGCCGATGAGGAGGCCGGTCACCAGCAGCGACGTGATACCGATAGTGAGTGCCTGCGTGACCGCCGGCGAGACGCCGCGGCTGTCAAACAGGAAACGGGCGAGGTTCATCAGTCGTCGACCTCCACCAGTACTGTTCGATTGTAGCTCGCAGACGGTGTGTCGTAAGTCATGTCGATGGCAGGGACGACTGGATAGTTGACACGAGCAACTGGAGCGGCATAGTTCGAGGACGGGAACGTCCCGACTGCCGCAAACTGGTACCGCCCTTCGGCCTTATTTCCGTTCTTTATTTCAATTGAGTACGGGGGGTCAAGGCTGTGATAGCTATCGAAAGAACTGCTGTTACTTCCGACAGTGCATGACCCAGCGACAAGGTCAACGTTGACGTCTCCGTTGCCGTGACACTGCGTTTTGCCGTCGACCGTGACGTTGTTTCCACTATCAATTGTACTCGGCTCAACTGACAGTTTCATGTCCTCAGAACCGTTTCGAATGACGACAGTGAAGGTATTCATCGAGCCGCCGACGACATCCGCAGTGAGATTGAACACCGCAACGCGAGAGACGTCATTCGCAACTAGCCAGTCGTTCTGCGGCCCGCCCGATGGGTCTGGACGTTGGAACTTGGAGGACGTGCCCGTCTGATTGACTTCGGTACCAAGCGACGCCGACTCGTTCAGCGTCGCGTTGAGATAGGTTCCGCCGCTGCTTGCGACGACCCGGTTGTGCGTTCGCGTGTAGTTCCGAAGCGCGTACTCGTATCGCTCCTCGAATCCATCGAGGCCATCGCCACGCGCTTGGGCCGCGAGTTGTCCGAGGTCGCGCTCGACAGAGGCTTCGCGGTCAGCCGTGCGCTCGATGGTATCCGCACTTCCGGTAGTCGTGATACCGTCAGTGACCGCGAGACTGTGAGCAAACAGAACCGTGCTGAACACGACGATAGCGACAGCAATACCACCGACCAACAGCAGTTGTCCGCGCTCGTTGGCTACCATACGACCAGACGCACCTCCACGACGTTGTAGACGATAGAGTCGGGCTCCGCGTCGGGAGCGAAATACCCGTCGACGGTCGAGAGGGGCGGTCCGGTCCCGCTGCAGTCGCCGATTCGAGCGGGCATATCGTCGGTCAGCGTCACCGTTTCGGTCGCGACGGCTGCATCGGCTGGCCGGTCAGCAACGTTTGCGTCTGTTTCCTGCGAGACGATAGTCGTCTGGCGCGCGTCCGAATCCGAGTCCCAGTAACTGAAGTATAGATTGTATTGGTCGCCCTGGCGGTCGAAGGTCTGGTTCAACATCATCTCGAACTCGGTGGAACTGCCCGTCTGATTGCCGTTGAGTGTCGGCGTTCCGACGCTGTAACACGCCGTCGCGTTGTGCAGCGCACCGGTTTCTGCCGCCAGTGATAGCGTATCGCTCGCACGACTCTCCAGTTCTGCTGTCCGCTGCTGGGAACCCGTCTGGAACGGGCCAGTGTCGACTGCCGACAGGCCGTAGACGGTCGCCGTCACAACGACGATGGCCGCGAGAACGCCTTCCAGCGTATAGGCTTGGCCACGCATCGTTACCACACCCTCACGACGAGCCAGCAGACCGGGTCGCACTGGCCGGTCGCGTTTGTCAGCTTCACCACGCGAGACGTCGTTGCGACGTTCGTCCGACCGTCGGCCGACGGTCCCCAGGCGAGTCGCTCGCCATGGTCGTCGACTGCCGGGTCCCGTGTCCCTGCTTTGAGCGATGACGCGTTGACCACCGTTACGTTCACCCGCGGGTTCACGCGGCGCTCCGTCGCGACGTCGAGTCCGGCTTTCTCCTTGAGACCGCTGAGATCTGTGTCCGCGTTGAGGGACGCATTGATCCCACCACTCGTGTTGTAGCGAATGAGGTTTCGCGTCCCGTCGACGGAGTAGTTTTCGACGAGGTACGTCCCCGCCCTGTCCGCAATTGGTTGGTTACGCTGTACGTCTGGGGATTCGTACACGCCGACCGCACTTCCCTGTACGAAGGCCAATACCCCGATTATCGTCACGAGCAGGACGCTCACCCCTACGGCGAAGTCCTGCGGTGTTTGTGCTCTTGTATCCATATCCCACACACCCTATTTTCTGTCTGATACGTCCGCTGTCGAACCGCGAGTGGGGCCGCTATCCCACGGCGATCCACACCACCAGTGCAATCGTCGACAGGACGACTGCGAACTTTACGCCGGCGACGAGCTTCACTTCCCGAATGTAGCCGGCGATAAACGACGACAGCAGTGCCTGCAGCGTCACCGCGTGGAAGAACAGCATCGACAGCAGTTCCGTGTCGACACTGCCACCGAACCCACCGCCGGGCGCGCTCGAACTGCTTGACCCGGAGGCCTGCGTCGCCAGCCCCGACATCACATCGAGGAACTGTGTCTTTAGCAGCGCCATCACGCCCAAAAGCGTCAGGTAGGTCATCAGGATGATGACCGTCTGCATCCGCGTCCGGGATTTGCGCTCCCGCTCGATGTCGTCCTGGTTCTCCGAGGCCTGAGCGGCCGTCGAGAGTACGTCCTGAATCTGGCTGGAGGCCTCCTGTGCCTCCGCGATAAGCTTGACCGTCCGGGCCAGTCGTGGGACGTTGTACTTGTTGTTAAATTCCCGGAGCGCGTCTTTCAGGCTCGTTCCGTAGTTGACCTTTGCGTGGATGGTCTCGAACTCCTCGGAGAGCTTTCCAGAGGACGTCTCGGAGACCACCTTGACCGACTCCAGCAGCGTCATCCCGGTGTCGTTGGCCGACGCGAGCTTCCGGAGGTTCTCCGAGAGTTTCCCGATTATCGCCTTCCGCGAACGCTGGTTCCACTCGTAGAAGATCATCAGCGGGATGAAGTTGATGTACATCGGGACGTACACCCAGAAGAACGTCGAGCGGACCGGGACGGCGATCATTCCATCCAGCGATAACGGAGCCCAGCCGATGACGATAGCCGCGACGATGGCAAGGATGGACAGCGGCACCGTCAGCCACAGCACCAACAGCGGGTGGTCACGGAAGAACAGGTCAGGCCGTTTGAGAATGCCGAGAAGTTCGTAAGTCCCTTCCCGGCTCTTGATCCGGTCGAAGACGCTGTAGGTGCCCGTGTAGCTCTCGATGAGCCCGAGGTTGAACACGCCGACACCTTCGTCGACGACGAGTTCCTTCTCGCCGGGACTCGAACGCAGATAGCCGTCCCCGATGGAGTCCTGCGTGACAGTCGAGACGAGGACGAGAAAGCCCAGACCCGTCAGGGGAATCAGCCCGTACACGGTGCCGTAGATGAGCGACTTCTGGGCGTTCCCCATCATCGACATGATGACCAGAATGATGATGAGAAGCAGCGGGAACAGCGAGAGCGTCATGTACATCTCGCCGAACAGTTCCAGCGTCTCCAGCATCTTCTCCTGTTCCTGCCGGGCGGTTCGCATGTGCTTTTCCTTCTGGTCTTCGAGGAAGGAAGTCATGTCCCCGCCGGAGTTGATAATAGAGAGCATGTCCGTCAGGAACTGCGACAGTTCGTCCGACGGAGTCTGCAGCGCCTGGTTCCGGACAGCGGTCCGGTAGTCGGTATCGAAATACTCCGTCTCCAGTACGATAGACTGGAACTCCTTTGCGACCTCACCGTACGTGTCTTCAGCCTTCCCCATCGACTGCAGGATTTCGAGTTGATTGAGCCCGCCCACGGACAGCGCATACATGAACGAGATCGAGTCGGACAACAAGACGTTGATTTCGCGCTCGCGCGCGCTCGCACGGAAATACGGAATCGAGACAAGCGAGCCAAAGCCGATACCGAACCCGATGGCGCCGAAGACGAAGCCGGTCACGATGACGAGGAAGGGGAGTTTCAGCACGGCCAGAATCTCTGAGACGCTCTCAGACACCGGAATTCCGATGAGCGTCGGCGCTTCCCCACCGGCAAACAGCAACTGGACCAGCAGATAGCCGAGGAACGTGCCGACGAGCCACAGTGCGAGGCCCGCGATGACGCCGACCGCGAGTGCGCGTGCGAGGAACATCTCGACGTTGTCGGCCATCCGGGCCTCCGCGAGTTTGTTCTCGACGCTGTTGACGAAGTCGCCCTCGTCGTCGAACACCATCTGGTACGCCGGGTAGAACGTGTCACCGAGGGCACCGCCGCTGCCCACCTGTTGCTGACTCGGGGTGTCGAGGCTCATTCGCTATCTGCCTCCGCTCCGGCCTTCGGAACGAACTGGCCGAAGTCGATGCTGTCTTCGTCAGCGCTTTCCTCGGAATCGTCCATCAGCGCCGAGACGATGTCCGGCGTTTCGCGGCTCTTGTACGTGTTGAACAGCGGCTGTGCGTTGTCGAGCACCTGCTTTGTCTCCTCGACCATTTCCGGCGGCGCGTCCGGCCGGGGCACCATCTCCTCTTTTTCCGGGTCGATATCGATCTTGACAGATTCCATCTCCCGGAGGTCCTCGAGCGACAGTTCGAGCTGGTCGTTGGCGATGAGCGTGAGAATGGTGTCGGGGTCGTTGATGAACGCCTGGATGGTCGCCGCGACCTGCGTGTAGGTGTTCAGCCCCTTCTCGATGAGGTATGCGAGGACGACCTTGCGCTTGAACAGTTCCTCGTCGAGTTTATCCTGGGTCCACCCGCGGTCGAACTTGATCTCTTCGAGTGTGTTCGAGTTCCCCATCTGGATGTACTCGTCCGTCTCGGCGCGCCACTCATACACGTCCCGGACGTTGATCTCGTCGTTCTCGGCGGAGTACTCGTTGATTTCGGTCAGGGACTTGTTCCGGCGGACCTTGTTGCCATCGACCCGCGTCTGGGTCTGAATCGACACGAGGTCGAGCGCTGTAAACAGCGTTTTCGAGACGTTGATAGGTTCGGTCGTGAACCGCTTGATGACCTCGCCGACGGAGTCGGCGTGGAACGTGGTGTAGGTGGTGTGGCCGGTCGACATGACCTGAAACAGCGTCCGGCCTTCCTCGCCACGGATCTCACCCATGACGATGTAGTCAGGGCGCTGACGGAGTGCGGCCTCAAGCAGGTCGAACTCGTCGACGTCGCCCTTGTCGTCCTCACCGAAGGAGGGGCGCGTGACGCTTGCCACCCAGTTCCGCTGGGGTAGCTCAACCTCGCGCGTGTCCTCGATAGAGACGATCTTGGAGTTCGACGGGATGAACAGCGAGACGGCGTTCAGGCTCGTCGTCTTCCCCGAGGCAGTACCGCCGGCGAAGATCAGGCTCTTGTTGTTCTCGATACAGAGCCAGAGGAACGCCATCTCGTCCAGCGAGAAGGTGTTCCAGTTGATGAGGTCGATCGGGGTAAAGGGCACGTCCTTGAACTGCCGGATGGTGTAGTTCGTCCCGTGGTCGGACACTTCCCGGCCCAGCGTCAACTGGGCACGCGACCCGTCCGGCAGCGTCGCGTCGACCTGGGGCTGGCGCTTCGAGATACCCTTCCCGGAACGCTGGGCGAGTTTCACGACGAAGTCGTCGAGTTCCCCCTCGCCGTGTTCGACGTTCGAAATGATCTGCTCGTAGTCGGTGTGATAGACGAACACCCGGGAGTTGTACCCGTCACAGGAGATGTCCTCCACGTTGATGTCGTGTTTGACGCCGTCGATGCGGGCGTAGCCGACGAAGTCCCGCTTGAGCATGTACAGCAGCTTCTCGACCTGATACTCGTTTAGCTTCGGGTCGTCGTCTTCGAGGATAGCCGGCTCAGGCCGTGTCGAAATGCCGGAAAGTTGGCCCGTGGTTTCACTTTGTGTTTCCTCGTCCAGTCCGAACAGTTCCTTGACCTGCCCGAGAACGCTTTCTTCACCGCTACTGGAGACTGTGCCGTTGTAGAGGTCGTACCGCGAGAGGAGTTGTTCGGCCTCCCGCTGGATGACCTGTGCTCGGTCGGCGTCGGTCCCCTGGACGATGACATCGTCCTCGGAGTACTTGATCGCGGTCTTGAGCTTGCCCGAGAGGAACTCTCGGAGGTCGATCTCGATATCGGTGAGATACGGCTCGATGACGTAGTACTTCTTCTCGTTCTCTTTCCGTGAGTGGAAGATGATGACGCAGGCGTAGGGCTTGTTGACCCAGTACCGTTCTAGTTCGTTGAAGTGAGATTTCTTCGACTGGGGAACGGCTTTTTCGAGGTCGTAACGGTTGACGACGGTTGTATGGCCGTCTCGTGTCGAGAAGAACTCGTCTTCGTCCAGTTCCGGATTCACGTCGACGGTGTTTTCGTCGACGTACTCGTGCAGTTCACTGGCGATGTCTTCGGCGGCGGACAGGTTGTTTTCCGTGTGTTCGGGGTCGAAGTTCAGATACTCACTTTCGTCGAAAGGGATGACTTCGCCGTCACTGTCACGGGGGAGACTGCCGTCCTCGTAATAGTACTCCTGTTTGAAATGCTCCCATGTGTAGATGTCTTTCGCGACTGGTGTCGTGGTTGGGTCGAGATACTCCTCGAACGGCGCTTGCAGTGTTTTACCGGCACTTGCCGCGTCTTCGAGACGCTGACTGAGTTCTCTCGGCTCGAAGCCGAGGTACACGCTCCGGTCGAACCGTCCCCCATCGTGTACCTCCCGCCGGAGATCGTCCCATGTGTATTCGCCGACCCGTACAGGCTCGTCAGTCAGGTTCCCCCCACCGTTGACCTGATCCGACTCACCTCCCCCAGTATCATCGATAGCCATTGTTATTCATCTCCAGTTAGGCAGGAAAAAACTTTATCCCCACCAAATGTCGATGAAAAAGAAGTTCCGGTTGTTCGTATCACGGTCTCCTTACGGTAGTAAGTGGACCATACTGAATGTTTCGCCGATATTAATTGTCAATTAAGGAACGATTCGATCCGGGCCATCGCTTCTTTGAGATCGTCGAGACCGGTCGCGTACGACACTCGCAGGTGGCCCGACCCGCCCTCACCAAAGGCAGTTCCGGGTACGACTGCGACCCGCTTTTCCTGCAGCAGACTCTCGGCGAACTCGCCGGCATCGTCCCATGGACATTCCGGGAACGCGTAGAAGGCTCCAGCCGCTGGGAAGCAGTCCAGTCCCATCTCTTCGAAGCGTGTGAGGACGTACTTCCGTCGGCGGTCGTACTGGGCGGCCATGTCTGTGACCTCGTCGCGGCAGTTGTCCAGCGCCTCGATAGCGGCGTGCTGGGCCGTCGTTGGGGCCGATAGCATCGAGTACTGATGGATGCGGTTCATGGCCTCGATGGCCTCCGGCGGGGCCATCGCGTACCCGAGTCTGAACCCCGTCATGGCGAACGCCTTCGAGAAGCCGTTGAACACGACGGTCCGCTCACGCATCCCGGGGAGGGTAGCGATAGACGTGTGGTCGTGTTCGTACGTGAGATCGGCGTAGATCTCGTCGGCGAACACGAGGAGGTCGTTTTCACGACAGAACGCCGCGACAGACGCCATCTCCTCGGCCGTCATCGTCGCACCGGTGGGGTTGTTCGGATAGCAGTACACGAGCGCGTCGGCCTCGGCCGCGCCGGACGATTCCAGCACCTCTCGGGTGAGTTTGAACTCGTCTTCCGCGCGTGTCGGAACGTCGATAACGTCGATCCCGGCGAACGTCGCGCCGGGGACGTACGAGACGTAGCAGGGCTGGGCGATAGCGATGGAATCGCCGGGGTTTAGCAGCGCCCGGAAGGCGAGGTCGAGCCCCTCGCTCGCGCCCGCCGTGACGAGGATTTCCTCGTCGGGGTCGTACTGGAGATTGTGCGTCGCCGCCTCGTAGTCCGCGATGCGTTCCCGGAGTTCCCGCTTCCCGCGGTTGGCGGTGTACGAGGTCTGGCCGCGTTCGAGCGACGCGATAGCGGCTTCGCGGGCGGCCCACGGGGCCGAGAAGTCCGGTTCCCCGACCCCGAGCGAGATGATGTCGTCCATCTCCTCGGCCAGTTCGAAGAACCGCCTGATACCCGAGGGCGGCACGCTGTCGACTCTGTCCGCTGCTTCGAATGTCATGGTGAGACGGACAGGCGGTCGTCGTCGTCGTGGTCGTCGAACTCCATCCCCTGCTCCTTGTACGACTCCATGATGTAGTGGGTTACCGTCTGCGTGATCTCGGGAATCGGCGCGATTTTGTCGCTGATGAAATGCGACACTTCGCGCATCGAATCGCCCTCGACCTCCAGGTCGAAGTCGTAGTCACCGCTGACGAGGCGAAGCGAGGTCACTTCCGGAAACTTCGCGATCCGGTCGGAGATGTCGTCGTAGCTGGTCTCACGGTCCAGTGTGACGTTGAGTTCGACGGTGGCGCGAACGCGCTCCTCGTCGGTCTCGACGGCGTTCCAGTCGACGACTGCCCCGTAGCCGCGGATAACACCTGCCTCCTCGAACTCCTCGATAGCCTCGGCTACCTCGCTCTCGGAGTAATCAGTCAACCGAGCGATGTCCTCGGTCGTGTAGCGAGCGTTCTCCCGTAGCAGGTCGAGTATCTCGCGGCGACTGCTCATACAGTGCCAGGAGAGTGACGCGGACAAAAGCCTTGCTCAATAGTGAGAGAGCGTCACACCATTCGGTCGGAAATACACCAGACAGTTTTAATATCTCTGACGGTTAGGTGTCGACTAATGTTCGAAGAGGGTGGCCAGCGGGCTGGTTCTGACACGGGATGGGCACACATCTCGAACCACGACAAGGCGGCGACAGTTATTGACACGATACTCCGCCTCGATGCGACGAAACGTATACGAAAACAGCCTTGAGCGAGGCAGCCGGTGTGCCGCTGAAGACGCTGTACCTCGACGGGACGCTCGAAGAACTGGTGACGGTCGGATTACTGGAAAAACACGAGGCGGAGGGGAAAGAGACGCTGTTCTCCGTTGACGACGGGAGCGCCGCGTTCGAGGCAGCGAAAGCCTTCGATACTGCGGCAGCGACGTCGGAAGAAGCGGACAGTTGACCAAAAAGCGGTCGTTTCGGAAGTCAGTGTAGCGCGTCCATGGACTTTTAGCGGCGACAGTCGTAGTAGGGAGCGATGGTTTCACTCGATTCGGAGTCCGACGTGCTCGGGCGTGGGGACGAAGCACCGCCGTTCGAACTCCCGGGAGCGGACGGGGCGACGTACTCACTGTCGGATTTCGCGGACAAGGACGCACTACTGGTCGTATTCACCTGCAATCACTGTCCGTACGCGAAAGCGAAGATTGACGAGCTAAACCGGCTCGCGACGGAGTATGACGACCTCGCTGTCGTCGGGATCAATGCCAACGACCCCGAGGAGTACCCCGACGACTCCTTCGAGCGGATGCAGGAACTCGTCGAGCGCGGCGAGATACAGTACGACGCGTATCTGTTCGACGAGACCCAGGAGGTCGCGGCCGCGTACGGCGCCCGCTGTACCCCCGATCCGTTCCTGTTTCACAACGACGGCGGGACGTTCAAACTGGCGTATCACGGCCGCCTCGACGACGCGCCGAACCCGGACGACGAACCCAGCGAGCGGGAGATGGCCGCACACGTCGAAACGTTGCTCGATGGCGACCAGATTACAGCCGCTGAAAAACCGTCCAGAGGCTGTTCGATAAAGTGGAAGCCCGGCAACGAACCGGCGTACTGGGACGCCTGATCGGGGCGGCCCAGCGTGAGCAGTGCCTTCGAGACGAGTGCGTCGCCCGGAGTGAATCGGTGATCCAGAAGACGTGTTTCAAGCAAGACACTCCTAGCTACGGCCATTTTTATGCAGTGGTGGGACAGCCGTCAGCATATATCATCAAGAAGCTCATCCACGACGTGGAGACGGTCGTCGGCAAGGTGCTTGAAGATCGATCGACCGAGGCTGCCTTCTGGCACCCAGACCGTAGAGCCCGTCGTTAGATTTCGTCTAGCGACTCGAACCCGCTCCAGCACTCACAGTCGAGGTCGTCGATAGACGTGACCTCGTCCGGAAGCGAACTTATCGGCATCCCGTCGTCAAACTCATCACACTCCTCGATGTGGATAGAAAAGTCGCTACTCGACATGATTGGCATAGTAAGTAATACGCCGTAGTACTGCAAAAATCCTCGGAATCGAGACTGTCCGGGACACGCCCTGAGACCCGCTCACATAGAGGGGGGCCGATCCGGACAGTGCCTCATTTTCGAGCGGTTCCTGATTGAATGTTACCCTATATCAAGGGAACGCTTATTTGTTGATGGGTTTATGGTTCCTGATACGATACAGTACGCAATGAACTCCGGGAGTGGGACAGTGGACCAGCCTCTGAGCGAGGCCGCGTCCGTATTGGTACTGGCACGCGGTTCGAGCGACGCCGAACGAGAGGGGTGTGCCGGATTCCTGACTGAACAGGGAGTCAGTGACTCGAAGGCCATCTGTGTCACAGTGTCTGAGTCCCCCGATTCCCGCCTCTCGCTGTGGCAGCAGCACCTCGACGACGAGATGCCGGAAGAGGCGATTATCGTCGACGCCGGCAGCGAGTTACCGGCTAACTCGCAGGCAGCGGCGTCTGGCGCATTTCCCTCATTGACGCTTGATACCCTTCCCTCGACAGTGGAGCCGATAGACATCGGAGCGGCCGTCTCTCGCCATCTCGGCCGACTGGAACAGGCAGATGCACCGCTGCTTCTGTGCCTGCATTCGCTTACTGGACTGCTTGAGTCCTGGGAACGTGACCGCGTCATCGCGCTGGTGACCGCGTTGAACCGACAATGTGCCGAGATGGACGTCTCCGGCCACCACCACATGGACCCGGAGGCCCATACGGAGGAGACAATCGAGATGTTTCGGCCGCTGTATGACGTCGTGTACGAGTACCTCCCGGACCACGGCTGGACCGTCACAGCATCGAAAGACGCGGAGGAGATGCCGACGTTTCGGGACACCGTCGCCCCACCCGGTGGCGTCAAGAAGGGCGACCCGGAAGAGCCCGAAACAATTCCGATACCATACTCGTTTGACCAGGTTCTGGAGTTGATCTCCGCCCCGCGGCGACGCAGTCTCCTGTATCACCTGAAAGACCGGTCGGACGCCGAGGTCCCACTGGACGACCTCGTCGACCGCGTCTACGAACGCGAGAAGGCCATCCCGGCCAGAGCGACCCCCAAATCACGCGACGAAGTGGGCGTGTCGCTGGCACACAATCACCTGCCGCGGCTGGACGACCTCGGAATTCTATCGTACGAGACAGCGGCCAACACCGTCGAGTACTACCCCAATCCCGCGCTGGAGTCGGTCATCCAGTACGTCGAGCGCCTCGAACTCGGCTAATTCCGGTCCCGACCCACTCATTTATGTCGCCCCTACCGGCATAGCCCGGTATGGACGAAACCCCGCTCCCCAATGTCACAGAGCAATTCGCCCGTACGATAGCGCCGGCCAGCGATCCGGTCATAGAGGAGATGGACGCCAAAGCCGATCGGGAAGGGTTCCCGACGGTCGGTCCCGCAGTCGGTGGCTGGCTTCGCCTCGTCGCCCGGATGGTCGACGCCGACCGTATCTTCGAGTTCGGCTCCGGCTTCGGGTACTCCGCGTACTGGATGGCCCCCGCGGTGTCCGACGACGGGCAGATCGTCCTGACGGAGATTGACGCCGACGAACTGGAGGAAGCCCGAGAGTTCCTCGACCGCGGCGGGTTCACCGACCGGGCCGCTTTCGAGCACGGGGACGCAATCGAAACCGTTGAGAACTACGACGGCCCCTTCGACGTGGTGCTCGTCGACAACGAGAAACACCGCTATGCGGAAGCATTTGAGGCTGTCCGCCGGAAAGTGCCGGTCGGTGGGGCGGTGGTCGCCGACAATATGATCGAGGCCGGGCCGCTGGAGTTCGAGGAAGTACAGGCGTTGCTGGACGGCGGCGACATCGACGCCAACGAAACGAGTCGCGGCATCGCCACCTATCTCGAACGCGTCGGCGACGACCCGGCGTTCGAGACCGGATTGCTGCCGCTCGGCGAGGGCGTCGCTGTGAGCGTCCGCGTGGAGTGAGCAAAGCGGTATCAACACGCTCCGATTCTCGCCGACGAAAATGCGGGTGCATAGCTTATGTATGAGGACACACAACTCAGCGGCAACGCTGGTCCTAACGAATGAGTCTGATGATAGATATTCGGAAGCTCGGGTTGTTCAATCAGATGGCTAAAGAGGGCGGTAACACCGTTGCGAACCACCTCAGCCAGATGACAGGGATGGAGACGGAGATGGAGATCACGAAGATCAACTTCATCGATATCCCCGATATCAAAACGCACGTCGGCGACGAGAAGCAGATCGGTATCAGTATCGAAATGGTGGAAAAGCCCCACGGGCACATCCTGTTCCTGTTCAACGCCGCCAGTGCGAAGGACCTCGCCACTGGGATGATCGGCGATATGGGGGAAACGGACCCCAATGCCGACGGCTTCACCGACATGGAGCGCTCGGCGATTCAGGAGATCGGCAACATCATGACCAGCGGCTTCATCGATGGCTGGGCGAACGTCCTCGATACGACCATCGACATCTCTACGCCGAACTTCACGTTCGGCCCCGGGAGTGGGATGGTGGACCAGCTCGTCGGCGACCGGGACAACGAGATGGCGCTGATGTTCGATTCCCGCGTCCACGCGCTGGAGTCTAACATCAACGTGAAAGTGTACACGTTTCCGGAACTGGAAGAGCTGGTCGACCTGATGCAGGAAATCGAAGTGTAAGCAGACGTGTGCGAACGGGGCGGCGAGCACTGCGGATGAACTCCTTTTCCCTCATGAAAGATTTAGCAGTGTTTCTTGTATCGTGAGCCCCTGCATCATGATATGCCAGGAGGCAGCCCGCAAACTCTACGACCGTTCCTGTGGCGTGCAGAAACACTGTATCCGGACACGGAAGTCGTCTCTCGTACCCACGAAGGCATCGTCCGTCACGACTACGCCGAATACGCCGAACGGACGGCGCAGCTAGCGAACGCGATCGAGGAAGCCGGCTACGGCGACGGCGAACGGCTCGGGACGTTCTGCTGGAACCACAGCCGGCACTTCGAGACGTACTTCGGGGTACCGGGAACCGGTGCGCAGCTACACACTATCAATCCGCTCCTGCCAGACGAACACATCCAGTACATCGTCAACGACGCACAGGACGAACTCATTTTCGTCGACGAATCGCTCCTGCCGAAACTCGAAGGTGCCGCCACCGATGACCCCGAGTCCTTCGAAACGGTCGAGCAGTTCATCGTGATGAGCGAGTCCGTCCCCGAGACGGACCTCGATGCCGTCGCCTACGAGTCGTTCATCGCCGACCAGCCGACGGAGTACGACTGGCCAGAACTGGAAGAAGAACGGCCCGCAGGCCTCTGTTACACCTCCGGGACGACCGGACGACCGAAAGGTGTCGAGTACACCCAACAGATGCTGTGGAGCCACACGATGGCGATCCAGTCGCCACAGGGGATTCCACTCGACGACGACGACGTCATGATGCCCGTCGTCCCGATGTTCCACGTCAACGCGTGGGGACTCCCGTTTTCGGCAACTGCGGGCGGGGCCAAGCACGTCTACCCCGGCCCACAGCCGGAACCGGCGGACCTCGCGAAGCTCATCGAAGAGGAGGACGTCACCGTCACCGCCGGCGTCCCGACCGTCTGGCTGGGGCTGATGGAGTACATCAAGGAAAACGACGTCGACCTCTCGTCGCTCGAACGGCTCATCGTCGGCGGAAGCGCTGCGCCCGAAGCGATGATCCGGTTCTTCGACGACCGCGACGTGGAACTCGTCCACGCCTGGGGGATGACCGAGACGGCCCCGGTGGGTGCGGTGGCGTCCCTGCGGAGCGACCTGGAGGACGCCGACTACCAGACGCAACTGGACAAGCGGGCGAAGCAGGGACTCATCGCACCCGGGCTGGAGTTCCGTGTCATCGACGACAACGGCAACGAGGTCCCGCACAACGGGGAGGACTTCGGCGAACTCCACATCCGCGGGCCGTGGGTGACGACGGAGTACTTCAAGCGGCCGGAAGCGAACGAACAGGAGTTCGAGGACGGCTATCTGAAGACCGGTGACGTGGTGTCCGTCGACGAGGACGGCTACATCAAGATCGTCGACCGGGCGAAAGACGTCATCAAGAGCGGCGGGGAGTGGATCTCCTCGCTCGAACTGGAAAACGAACTGATCGCCCACGACGACGTGAACGAAGCGGCAGTCATCGGTGTCCCGCACGAGCGCTGGCAGGAACGCCCACTTGCGATGATCGTTCCGACGGCCGATGCCGACGAGGAGACGCTTGGTGATGAACTCCGTGAGTACATCCTCGAGTCCTACCCCAAGTGGTGGGTCCCGGACAACTTCGTCACCATCGACGAGGTTCCGAAGACGGCAACCGGAAAGTTCGACAAAAAGTCGCTCCGTGACGAGTACGCCGACGAATCGCTCGTCGAAGGTCGCGTCCCTGACGACGCCGCGCCGGAATAGGGGAGTTGGCGCGTTTTCAGCCGCTCAGTAGCGTTACTGGACGCCAGTGACGAGATTCCGGACTTCGGTCCGATAGGTTTCGGGCTGGAGTCCGAGGTCGACATCGACGGTGACCGTGATGCCGTCGCTCAGGTCGTTTTCAACGATCTGTTCGAAGTTCTGTGCCGGGTACGCGCCCCCGGAAATGACGACGAAGTCGCCGTGGTGCCAGACGGCGAACATCGCCGAGATGTCGATGTCGCTGGCCGGTATCTCGACGGCCTCGTTCTCGGTCACGTCGAACGAAATTCCCTCGAAGGGGTACACGGCGGACAGTTCGACCGTCTCGGCTGTCTCGCCGGTGTCGATATCGATTGTTCCCTCGCCGGTTTTCTCGATATCGGTCAACCCCTGGGCTTCCATCTGCTGTTCGAAGCTGTCGCGGGCGTTCGTTCTGACTTCTGCCAGCAGTTCCTTGCGGCCCACGCCAGCCGGGAGATTGTCAAGATTCGGGCTGAAGTCGACGCGGGTGGCGAAAAACACGGAGAGCGCAGTCTGGACCTGATCGAGGGTACGACTGGCGACGCGTTCCTGTAGCTGTTCGTCGACGTACTGGACCGTACTTGAGACGGCCTCGACCGAAACCGGGCCGTAGCTCCGGTCGAACACTGTTTCCGAGGACTGGTCCGTTCGCGTCCAGCCGCCGTCTTCGAGGCGCTGTTTCGGAACGTCCGGTGGCGGTACCTCGGCCGCGGCCAGAAACGAACACCCCGCAAGCCCGGCGGTTCCGAGGGTGGCTCCGGCAAGCAGGTAGTCTCGACGGTTCATGCCCGAGGAAGGCTACAGCCATGGAAAAGCGTGCTGGCCGATTATCAGGAGTTTCCGGGAAACAACTATGGCGGTGTTTTGCAGAGTTCCACGGAGTATATCAGTACACAAACCATGATAATTCCCATGGATCTGCTATCCGAGAAACTCGTTCCGGAGCACGCACGCGAGGTCAAGGAAGAGGCTCGGGAGTTCGCTGCGGAGCACATCGAACCAGTCGCCGGTGAGTACTACGCGTCCGGGGAGTATCCCTGGGATGTGCTTGAAGCAGCCAGGGAGGCCGGCCTCGTCGCACAGGATATCGGTGAGGAGTGGGGCGGGAGCGGCTACGACCTCCAACAGATGCTTGCGATGGCAGAGGAGCTGTACAAAGCCGACGCAGGAATCGCGCTGACGATCCAGCTCGCCAGCTTCGGGGCAGAGATCGTCGAGGATCACGGCGCAGACTGGCAGAAAGAGGAGTTCCTCGAGCCCGTCGCCACCGGCGACCAGCTTACCGGCCTCGCCGTCTCCGAGCCAGAGACGGGGAGCGACCTCGCCGGGATGACGACAGCCGCCGAGAAGGACGGCGACGAGTGGGTGCTCAACGGCGAAAAGTACTGGATCGGCAACGGCGTCGAGGCCGACTGGGTGACGCTGTACGCCAAGACCGGTGACGACCCGAACGACCGCTACGGGAACTACTCGATGTTTATCGTCCCGACGGACGCCGACGGCTACCACGCCGAACACATCCCCGAGAAGATGGGCTTCCGGGCGTCCAAGCAGGCTCACATCGTGCTCGACGACTGCCGGATTCCGGAGGAGAACCTGATCGGCGTCGAAGGAGCCGGCTTCTACATGCTCGCCGAGTTCTTCAATCACGGCCGCGTCGTCGTCGGCGGACACGGCATCGGTCTCGCCGCCGCGGCCATCGAGGAGGCCTGGGAGTTCGTCCACGACCGCGAGGCCTTCGGCAAGACCGTCGACGAGTTCCAGGCGGTCCAGCACAAACTGGCCGATATGCAACTCGGTCTCCAGTCCGCCCGAACGCTCACCTGGCACGCGGCCGAACGCGTCGCTAACCAGGAGAACGCCGGTTACTGGGCCGCATTGGCAAAGACTAACGCGACCGAAGCCGCTATGGACTGTGCGGAGAAAGGAATGCAACTACACGGGGGCCGGTCGGTGCTGACGGAGAACCGCATCTCTCGCGTTTACCGCGACGTGCGCATTCCGGTCATCTACGAAGGGGCCAACGACATCCAGCGGAACCTCATCTACAAGCAAGCCCCGATGTAACGGAGAGGGCTCAGTCGATCACTGTCGATTGGTTGATTGCGTCGCAAACGACGTATTTTTCGCTGGAACACCACCCTACGAGTGTTCTGACAGCCCTATACAAACGATCCGACACCACCCTACAAGTGTTCTATCACCACCCTGCAAGTGTTTCCAGTACGACTACAACTGGACCAGAACAGTGGACAGGTGTTCACACCCCACCCTGCAAGTGTTCGCACGGGGGTATGCGTCGTGCGGGGGTGCGCGAGCGTCTGAGATTCCCGAAAACACCACCCTGCAAGTGTTTTTGAGACGTTGTTCGGAGTTCCGATGCGCCACTCTAACACCACCGTGCAAGTGTTTCCCGCACTGGGAGAGACAGACGAGAGCCCACGGGAACACCACCCTGCAAGTGTTCAGGAAAGCCCATTTTGAGCGGTTTTCCCGGCGAATCGGTGTTGACACCACCCTGCAAGTGTTTTCGAAACGGAATACCGGGAGGCTGTGGTGGAAACGGACGGACACACCGGTCTGCAAGTGTTCTACACACTGCAGTGGAGGGTAACTGCCACATAATCGCTCGGTAGCACTCCGGGTTCACGGTCTACTGTTGGCACACACACACCACCCTGCAACTGTTCTGGACTGTACAATAGAGGGACTGCCACTGAACACACACACACCACCGTGCAAGTGTTCTGCCATGTGAGTCGGTGGGGGGAGGGGAGCAAATACGCTGGCTACGTGAACTGCCAGAGGTTCTGTTGCTCGTCGTCGGTCGTGTCCGGTGCCTCAAACTCGGTGGCCTCGTCTTCCAGATAGTGTTCGAGTATCCCGTTGACGTTGCTCGGCACGGCATCGCTGTAGGACGACTGGAGCGCGGCGTTGATGATATCGGTCGCGTCGTCGGTGACCTCGTAGATGTACTTGCGCCCACCCTTGCGACCGAGGTTGCGTTCGGCCGAGCGGACTAGCCCTTGCATGGAAAGCTGGTCGAGGAACTCGTAGATCTTGCGTTCGGATTTCACGCGGCGGCCACTCGACTCCGCAATCGAGGAGTAGAGGTTGTAAATCCGCTTTGTCGACGCCTCGTGTTTCGGTTCGATGAGCGCAAGCGTCGTCGCGAGGTACGTCAGCGCCTGCTGTGAACTCAGGTCGTGCTCGAAGTAATCCAGCAGTTCGTCGGTTTCGATAGTGTCTGTCGCCCGTCGCGTATGTGCTTCTGTCACACCGTCCGCGCCCTCCATCCGCGCGTACTCTCCGGCCTTTTCGAGGATTCGGAGTCCCTGCCGAACGTCGCCCCGTTCCTGCGCCGAGAAGGCCGCCGCCAGCGGGACGACGTCTTCGCCGAGCACGTCCTCCCGGAACGCGATGTCGGCGTAATAGCCCAGAATGTCTCGGAGTTCCGTTGCGTCGTACGGACCGAACTTGATCTCTCGCTCCCCGAGCGTCGATTTCACTTTGGGTTCCAGCACGTCGACGAACTTGAGGTCGTTCGAAATCCCGATGAGTCCGACCTTCGCATCGGTGATCGGCGTGTTCTCGTTCGCTTCGGCCCGCGGCAGTTCATACAGGAAGTCGTTCCGCGCGTCCGCTGGAATGTTGTCGATCTCGTCCAGGATGATGAGGACGTTCCCACCCACGGCTTCGATCTCCTCGTAGAGGAACTCGAAGACGCTGTCAGTGCTGTAGCCGCTCTCGGGGAGTTGGTTCTCCGGATCTCGGAACTCGTTGACGAGTGTGTTGACCAGCGCGTACGCCGACCGGTAGTTCCGGCAGTTTATCGGACCGACAACGGTGAGTGGGATGTCCTCGGCCTCGGCCTTCTCTTCGAGTTTGTCCCGTACCCACTTCGTAACGGCAGTCTTTCCGACCCCCGTTGGGCCGTAGACGAAGACGTTGTTGGGGTCGTGGCCGACGATGACGTCCTGAAGCGCGTTGATGTAGAACTCGATCTCCTCGTCGCGGTGAAAGATCGTATCCGGCGTGAACGTGTCTTTTTTCAGCGGTTGCTTTCGTTCGAAGATCGCGTCAGTCCCATCGAACGGGTTCTCGTTCACGTCGACCATCGTACGCCACCTTTTGAGTGACTCTATATAAAACCAGTGACCACCGTACAAGTGTTTCAAGTGTTTTCACGCCGAACAGTCACACACCACCCTGCAAGTGTTTCTTCGATCCCTCTGGAAAACAGCCACGAGCAGTCTGCTGCACCGATCCTTCATCTAGAACACTTGAGTCCTGCGATTCTCGACTGTCTCGTTCTGGACCGTATCTAGAACTAGTAGCACTATTATATATTTTATGGTAAAGGCAATAAAATTATATTCACCATCGAACGTCCACCTCCATAGAATTCAAGCTACAAGTGCTTCAGAGCACTCATATCTGCATATACGAATAGTCTTCTGATCATGTACTCTCAGTAGAATCGAACAATCTGCCATTTCTTTAAGTATGCAGGGGGAGCCTCCCCCTCCCCACCCCCACCCCTGGAAACACCGAGAACACTTGCAGGGTGGTGTGTGTGGGTCCCGCTTTTCCACCGACATTTCGGTATAAAAGTACTCAGCGTCGATACGGCATGAAACCCCTGCCATAGCGAACGGTTGGTCATATAGCGAGCTAGCCCGTCACCCGCGGCGCACGGCACCGCTCTTTACTTTCTGACAGCCCGTAGACACCGTATGGACGACCTTACAGTGACGTTCGTCGACCGGGGCCGCGTACAGGCTGATCGAAACTTCGTCGTCGACGGCCACAGCGTCGCGACGGCCTCGGACCGCGACCCGGAACACGAGTACGAAACGTACGTCGTGTGGAACCTCATCGTAGAGACGCCCGAGATGACTATCCTCTGGGACACTGGCTCGCATCCGGAGGCCGGCGACGGGTACTGGCCGACGCCGCTGTACGAGGCGTTCGCACACGTTGACGCCGAGGAGCACGCCCTGCCGGCGGATCTCGAAGATGCGGGCTACAGCATCGACGACATCGATGCCGTCGTGATGAGCCACCTGCATTTGGACCACGCTGGCGGCTTGCACAACTTCGCGGGAACAGACGTCCCGATCTACGTCCACCGGGAAGAACTCCCGTACGCGTACTACAGCGCCAATACGGACGACGGCTCTATCGCCTACCTCGCCAGCGACTTCGACCGGGACCTGAACTGGGAGATCGTCCACGGCGACAGCTATCATCTCACCGATGGGGTCGAACTGTTGCACCTTCCCGGCCACACGCCCGGGCTCATGGGCGCGTTCATCGACCGGCCGGGCCAGTCGCTCCTCGTCGTCGGCGACGAAGCGTACGTCGAAGCGAACTACGCGGGCCAGCCGATGGCGACGAGCCTCCTCTGGAACAACGGCTCATGGAAGGAGAGCCTAGAGCGGTGCCGCGACCGACAGCGGGCGACGGGGGCTGAAGTGCTGCTCGGCCACGACCTCGCGGTGTTCGAAGACGTGTCCGGGGCTGCGGACTGATTCGATATCAGCGTGAGATTAGTCCGACATAACGACAAGTGTCCGGCGCTCACCGTCGTCAGTCGCCACGACCCATCGGTCTTCGTGGCGCTCGATGACCGCCCACACGCCGAAAAACAGGTGCAACTCCAGTTCGAGACTGTTGACGCGCTCTCCGGTCTCCTCGATGCGGAACTCTCTAGACTCGGTCACGGTCGGCATCTCAAGAGCGAATGTCGGCCGACGGCGAGCCGTGGTAATGACCGCGCTGGCCGGTTCGAACGCGGCTCACTGTTCGAGGTAGCCGTACGTCTCCTCCAGATAGTCGATGATCCAGTCGACCGTCGACTCGTCGTAGGTCCAGAAGCCGTAGAACTCGCGTGGCTCGCGCTCCTCGGCCAGCAAGGCGCACTTCTGGGTCGGGTCACCGCCGCCGTCGAACACGACGAACCACGAGTCGGCGATCTCGTCCGACCGTTCCAGATGCAGCGAGAACGTGCTGTACTCGGGTGGCTCGACGTCAGGGACGGCATAGGCGTGAACGTCCACGTCGGTCTCACCCAGCCGTTCGTAGAGGTCGAGTTCGCCCTGAAGCGTAGACAGTGTCTGGAAGCCGGCGTGCAGCGTTCCCTGTCCCACTCGCCACGCGCGGTCCTCGATCTCGCGGGACGCGGCGGTCATCCGCTGGATCGACCACGAGGTGAACATCGTCTCGTCGAGGTGGTCGAGAATCGACGCGTACGGGCTGTTGTCCCGCGTGATGTACTGTCGGCCTTCGTCGAGCGAGTCGGTAAACGAATTGAGACTCGCGGCCGCGATGACCGCTTCGTCCTCGCTGAGCGTGATAAACTCGCCCGGGCGTCCGCTCTCAGTCTGCTCGGTCTGAACGTGGACGTTGCGGTCCGCGAAGCGCTCGCGCAGGTCTTCAGCCGCTGTCGGCCCGGCGTTGAAGACAGTCAGCGTCTTCTGATGGTCCTCGACGCCAGCGATGAGTTCCGTTAACGACATCCTCGACTATACATCGGTAGTCACTGTGTTAGTCGTTGCGGGAGGGAGTTGCATGGCTTACTATTGCTGGCTGACACCTGTCTCCCAGACGGATATCTCGCCCCTGTGAATGTGTCCCAACAGCGACGGACTTCAATTTCGAAAACGGCAATCTGAGGTACCTGAGCCGAAAGATAACGATTAATGAGTGGTGATGTAGTGGAAAATCTTTAGTCATGGCCCCCCAACGGGATGATACGGCACCAGAGCTGGGGCCGAGGATTTCACCATGACAGACAACGAACTAATCTGGCGAATCGCCGGTGGTTCCGGTGACGGAATCGACTCGACAAGCCAGAACTTCGCGAAGGCCTTGATGTGGTCGGGGCTGAACGTGTTCACACACCGCCATTACCCGTCGCGTATCCGCGGCGGCCACACGTACGTGGAAGTACGTGCGAAAGACGAGCCAGTACAGTCCCGCGGGGACGGCTACAACTTCCTGCTGGCCCTGGGTGACTCCTTCGCCCGGAACCCGCAGGAAGAGGCCTACTACGGCAAAGAGGAGCTGAAACCGCTGTACGAGAACTTCGACGACCTCCGCGAGGGCGGCGTCCTCCTCTACGACGAGGGACTGCTCGACGAGGAAGACGTCGACGAGATCGGTCTCGAAGAGGCCGCCGAGGAGAACAACTGGCACGTCGTCCCGATGGACCTCCGCGGCATCGCCAAGGAGCACGGCCGCGAGATCATGCGGAACACGGCCGGTATCGGCGCGACCGCGGCCATTCTCGACATCAGCACCGACGAGTTCGAGAAGCTCATCAAACAGAACATGAGTGGCGACATGCAGGAGGCGAACCTCAACGTCCTGCACGACGCCTACGAAGCCGCAAGCGAACTCGATATCGATCACGACATCGAGGTCCCCGAGGGCTCCCACGACGAGGAGCAGGTCATCCTCTCGGGCTCGAACGCCATCTCCTACGGCGCAATCGACGAGGGCTGTCGCTTCATCTCGGGCTACCCCATGACTCCGTGGACCGACGTGTTCACGATCATGTCACAGCACCTGCCCTCGTTCGGTGGGATCTCCGAACAGGTCGAAGACGAGATCGCGGCCGCCGCGCTGGCCCTCGGTGCGTCTCACGCCGGCGTGAAAGCCATGTCCGGGTCATCCGGCGGTGGCTTCGCGCTGATGTCCGAACCGCTCGGACTGGCGGAGATGACCGAGACGCCTATCGTGCTCGTCGAAGCGATGCGGGCCGGCCCCTCGACGGGGATGCCGACCAAGCCCGAGCAGGCGGACCTCGAACACGTCCTGTACACGTCACAGGGCGACTCCGCCCGCGTCGTGTTCGCGCCGGCGAACATCCGCGAGTGCTACACGCAGACCCGCTCGGCGTTCCGCATCGCCTACGAGTACCAGATCCCGGCTATCGTCATCTACGACCAGAAGATCCAGGGCGAACTCCGGAACCTCCCGGCCAGCCACTTCGACGAGGAACCGAACGCCGATCCCGGCTCGGTCCTCACCGAAGAGGAGATTCAGGACGCCGCACACCACTCCTCCGGGAAGTTCCAGCGCTTCCTCCACGAACCCGAGGACGGCTCGAACGTCAGCCCGCGCTCCGTGCCGGGCCAGAAGGACGGCCGCTTCCTCGCGACGGGCAACGAGCACAACCCATCGGGCCACATCAGCGAGGACCCCGAGAACCGTATCGCCCAGATGAACCGTCGGCTCAACAAGCTCGACGACATCCGTGCTGATCTGGACGAAAACACGTCCCACCAGACCTACCACGGACCCGACGAGGCCGACTACGGCATCCTCGTGTGGGGCAGCCAGCAGGGGACCGTCTTCGAGGCCGTCGACAGACTCAACGAGAACGGCCATTCCGTGAAGGCGCTTGGCGTCTCCGACATGGCTCCGTACCCGAAGGAGGAGGTCTCCGAGTGGCTCGAATCGGTCGACGAGGCGCTCGTCGTCGAGATGAACGCCACGGCCCAGTTCCGCGGCCTGACTCAGAAGGAACTCGGCAAGTACGGCGACAAGATGTCGAGCCTCCTGAAGTACAACGGCAACCCATTCGAGCCCGCCGAGATCGTCGACGGGTTCGAATCCAGCATCGACGGCGAGGAACTCGCCGCGAGCAACATGAAGTACGTCCCCGCGGCAGGTGACTAACCAATGAGTGCATTCTCAGCAATCAACGAAGAACGCGAGATCGAGCGCGACGAGTTCACACCCGGCATCGAACCGCAGGCGACCTGGTGTCCGGGCTGTGGTGACTTCGGCGTCCTCAAGGCGCTCAAGCAGGCCATGCCGGAAGTCGGCAAGAACCCCGACGAAGTCGCGCTGTTTACCGGCATCGGCTGTTCCGGGAAGCTCAACAGCTACTTCAACAGCTACGGCTTCCACACCATCCACGGCCGCTCGCTGCCCGTCGCCCGGGCCGCGAAGCTCGCCAACCCCAACCTCGAAGTCATCGCGGCCGGCGGGGACGGCGACGGCTACGGTATCGGTGGGAACCACACCATCCACACGGCCCGTGAGAACCACGACATCACGTACATCGTGTTCAACAACGAGATCTTCGGGCTGACCAAGGGGCAGACGTCGCCGACGTCGCCGAAGGGCCACAAGTCCAAGACACAGCCCCACGCTCGGCGAAGTCGCCGATCCGCCCCCTGTCCCAGCAGCTCAACGCCGGTGCGACCTACATCGCCCGGACCGCGGCTGTCAACCCGAACCAGGCGAAAGAGATCATCGCCGAGGCCATCGAACACGACGGATTCGCGCACATCGACTTCCTGACCCAGTGTCCGACCTGGAACAAGGACGCGAAACACTACGTCCCGTACACGGACGTCCAGCAGTCCGACGAGTTCGACTTCGACGTCTCGGACCGCGCGGAAGCCGCCGAGATGATGCGAAAGACCGAGGAGCGTCTGTACGAGGGCGAAGTGCTCACCGGTCGGATGTACATCGAAGACGAGCGCCCCTCCTACGGCGAGGAGAAGCGCCAGATCGGCGAGATGCCCGAGGAACCGCTCGCAGAGCGGTACTTCGACGAGGACGCGGAGTGGGAGCGGACCTACGACAACCTCCTCGAACATCACAAATAAGGCCCGCTACTGGACTGCAGACACCACCTCGAACGTGGGTTTCTGGTTCGGAAGATATTTTTTCATGCACCGAAAAGATTACTCTATGAGTGCCGAGTCCACGGAGCGTCGAATCCTGTCGGTCCTTGAAGAGGACGCACAGGCCTCGTACGCAGAAATCGCGGAGCGAGCCGACGTATCGAAGCCCACAGTCCGGAAATACATTCAGAAACTCGAAGAGGAGGGCGTCATCGTCGGCTACTCCGCCGATGTCGACCCGAAGAAGCTGGCAGGCCAGTCGATTGCCCTTGTCGGCATCGACATCGCGAGCGATTGCTACGTCGAGGCCACGCGGAACCTCAAGGAGATCCCGGAGATGGAGGAACTGTACACGTCCAGCGGCGACCACATGCTGATGGCGGAGGTCCGAGCGATGGACGGGGACTCGCTGGCGGACGTCATCGAAGACAAGATTCTCGCGCTCGACGGCGTTACCGCCGCGCATCCGTCGTTTCTCCAGGAACGGCTGAAGTAACGGGTTTTTAGACGCTCCAGCGCTGACTGCACGGTATGCTTTCTCGGCTGGTGCTCGGACTCGGGCCGACGGCCGCGGACCTTCTCGACGCGATTAGCGACGACCGCGGCGACCTGGCAGTCGTGACCCAGGACGAGCACCGTGCTGAAACGCTCCGGGCGGACGGTATCAACGTACTCGAAGCCGACCAGACTGATCCATCTGTTCTCGCCGATCTCGACGTTCACCCCGAGAGCGTCATCATCGCCAGCGAGGACCCCGAGCAGAATGCCGACGCGGCGACGGCCGCACGTGACTGCTTTCCCGACGTGTTCCTCCTCGCCTACGCCGGCCGCGGCGCGACGGCAGACCAGCGCGACCGACTCGACAGCGTGGCGGACCGGCTGGTTACGCCGGAGTCTGTCGTTACCGACTACGTCACCCAGTCGGTCGGCGACGAAGGAACGCGGGCCAGACAGCTCCATCAGGTACTGCGGGACATCGACGACCACCTCGCCGTCGTCACGCACGACAACCCCGACCCGGACGCGATTGCCAGCGCTGTCGCCCTCGGGGCGCTCGCTGAACGGGCCGATTGCGAGGTGACGATCTGTTACTACGGAGAGATTTCTCATCAGGAGAACCGGGCGTTCGTCAACCTCCTCGATTTCGACCTCCGGAACTTGGATGCTGACTCCCCGGACGAACTGGACGCGTTCGACGCGTTCGCGCTGGTCGACCACTCCAGAGCCGGTGTCAACGACCAGCTCCCACCGGAGACCCCCATCGACATCGTCATCGACCACCATCCGCCGCGCGTCCCGATCGAAGCCCGATTCGTCGATCTCCGGAGCGGCGTCGGGGCGACGAGTACGTTACTGGTCGACTATCTCCAGCGGTTCAACATCGACATTCCGACCCCAATCGCGACGGGCCTGCTGTTCGGCATCCAGGTCGACACGAAGGACTTCCGCCGGGAGGTCGCCGCCGCGGACTTCGAGGCCGCCGCGCATCTCGTGACGAACGCCGACATGGCGACGCTCCAGCGCATCGAAGACCCGAGCGTGAGCCCGGAGACGCTGTCGGTCATCGGCCGCGCGATCGCGAACCGCGAACAGGAGGGCTCGGTGCTTCTGACCGGCGTTGGCGAGATAACCGACCGTGACGCGCTCGCGCAGGCGGCCGACAGGCTGCTCGACCTCGAAGGCGTGCAGGCGACGATGGTGTACGGCGTCGTCGACGGGACGATCTACGCCTCTGCACGGGCTCGCGGGGCGGACATCGACCTCGGCGAGGCGCTGCGGGACGCCTTCGGACAGATCGGGTCCGCGGGCGGTCACGCCGATATGGCGGGCGCACAGATCGACCTGGGGATGATCACCGTCGACGAGCGCGAGGAGTCGCTGGAGGAGATCGTCCGCTCTATCGTCTCTGACCGGTTTCTCGACGCTATCCAGTCGCGGTCCCACCGGCTGCTCGGGCGCGTCTACGCACGCGCTGACTACGACGTGGCCGCGTTCACGGAGTCGACGGCGCTCAGACGGGACAGCGGAGACACCATCACGACGCCTGGAGACACGCCTGCAGGGTCGAGCGACGACACCGCAACGGACTGGAACAGCGATGTGCTGTTTCTGGAAGACGGCGACGAAGACGGAGGCGACGAGTCAGAACAGGCGGACGACGCGGCTGAGCCGCCGGACGACGAGTCAGAACAGGCGGACGACAGCCCGGAGACGCTCGTCGAACCCGACGACAGCGAGCCGCCGTAGGCGAGCCTTTTTTGCCGTCGGTCGAGAACATCGCGCCGATGGAGGAATCGAGTCGACCGACGGTCGGAGACTACATGACACGCGAGGTTGCCACCGTCGAACTCGACGACACTGTCGGGGAGGTCGCCCGACGGATCGCCGACAACGACCACTTCAGCGGGTTCCCGGTGACGGACGGCCGCCGCGTCGAAGGGTTCGTCAGCGC
This sequence comes from Haloarcula sp. CBA1122, assembly GCF_009741785.1. Taxonomy (NCBI): domain Archaea; kingdom Methanobacteriati; phylum Methanobacteriota; class Halobacteria; order Halobacteriales; family Haloarculaceae; genus Haloarcula; species Haloarcula sp. CBA1122. The sequence goes on along the minus strand of NZ_WPCB01000023.1, from coordinate 26,469 downwards.
GCGCGACCTGTTGCTCGCGGAAGACCACGAGCCGATGTTCCGTGTGATGACCGACGACATCCTCGTGGCGCACCCGGACATGGCCGTTCAGGACGCGGCACGCGTCATCCTGCGGTCGGGCATCCAGAAACTTCCGGTCGTCGACGACGCCGGCCACCTCGTCGGCATCATCTCGAACGCGACGTGATCCGCTCACAGATCGAACGGGCGACCCCGGGCAAGGTGGACAAGCTCGGCCGGACGCTGGAGAACATCCACGGTATCACGACACACGAAGGCCGACGGGAGGTGGAGCTCGACGACCTGACGCCGACACAGACGACGGTGTACGCCGACGAACTCGAAGGCCGGGTGTACGAACTGGAACGCGGGCTGGCGGAACCGCTCGTCGTCATCGACAACGGCGGGGACCTCCTGCTGGCTGACGGCCACCACCGCGTGAAAGCCGCCGCGCGGCTCGATATCGACGAAATGGACGCCTACGTCATCGTTCTCGACGAGACGGTCGAACTGGGGATGGCCGAGACGGCCGCAGACTCCGACCTGGAGTCGATCGACGATATCGAGGTCGTCGACTACGCGCACCATCCGCTCGTGCAGACGACGGAGCGGCTCCAGAATTAGTCCTCGACGGTGTGATTGACGGTAGCGTCCCACTTTGCCCGAACCTTCTTACTAAATCATGACATACACCGGAGTATGTTCGACGAGTCGGACCTCCAGCGCATCCGCGAGCAGAAAGACGAGTGGGAAGCCGAGACACTGGACCCCGTACTGGACGCCTACGGCGAACGCAAAGAGCAGTTCGCGACGGTCTCAAACCTCGACGTAGACCGGCTGTACACGCCGCTCGACGTGGACGACGTCGATTACGAGGAAGACATCGGCTTCCCCGGCGAGGAGCCGTTCACACGCGGTGTCTATCCGACGATGTATCGCGGCCGGCAGTGGACCATGCGGCAGTTCGCGGGCTTTGGGACCGCCGACGAGACCAACGAGCGATTCCACTATCTCATCGACGAGGGCCAGACCGGGCTCTCGACGGCTTTTGACATGCCGACGCTGATGGGGATCGACTCCGACGACGTGATGGCCGACGGCGAAGTCGGCAAGGAGGGCGTCGCCGTCGACACGCTGGCGGACATGGAGCGGTTGTTCGACGGCATCGACCTCGGTGAGGTCTCGACCTCCTTCACGATCAACCCCAGCGCCCCCGTCATCTACGCGATGTACATCGCGCTGGCTGACCAGCAGGGCGTCCCGCGCGAGGAAATCCGCGGGACGCTCCAGAACGACATGTTCAAGGAGTTCATCGCACAGAAGGAGTGGGTCATTCCGCCGGAGCCGTCGCTGAAACTCGTCACCGACACCATCGAGTTCGCCAGTCAGGAGACCCCGAAGTTCAAGCCCATATCGGTGTCGGGGTATCACATCAGGGAGGCCGGCTCGACAGCCGTACAGGAACTCGCGTTCACCCTCGCGGACGGCTTCGCCTACGTCGAGGACTGCCTGAACCGGGGGCTTGAGGTCGACGAGTTCGCCCCGCAGCTCTCCTTTTTCTTCAATTCGCACAACTCCATGTTCGAGGAGATCGCGAAGTTCCGCGCGGCCCGGCGCATCTACGCCCGCGTGATGGACGACTGGTACGACGCGGAGGCTGACGCGAGCAAGCAACTGAAGTTCCACACCCAGACCGCCGGGCAGTCACTGACAGCCCAGCAACCGCTGAACAACATCGTCCGCGTGACGATTCAGGCCCTCGCAGGTGTGCTGGGCGGAACCCAGAGCCTACACACCAACAGCTTCGACGAAGCGCTGGCGCTCCCATCGGAGCAGGCCGTTCGCGTCGCCCTCCGGACACAGCAGATCATCGCGGAGGAGTCGGGAGCCGCCGATATCGTCGACCCGATGGGCGGCAGTTTCGCCATCGAGTCGTTGACCGACGAGGTCGAGGAGAAGGCGATGGCCTACATCAACCACATCAGGGACGAACTCGGCGACGGGTCTGTTCGTGACGGCGTCATTCAGGGGATTCAGGACGGCTACTTCCAGCGTGAGATTCAGGACGCCGCCTACGAGTACCAGCAGCGTGTCGAGAGCGAGGAAGAAGTCATGGTCGGGGTTAACAAGTACACCGTCGAGGAAGACACCGAACCCGAGATTCTCACCGTCGACGAGGACGTACAGGAACGCCAGCGGGACAAGCTTGCGACGGCCAAGGCAGAGCGCGATGACGCGGCCGTGGAGGCGGCGCTCGACGAACTGCAGCAAGTGATCACCAACGGTGGGAACGTCATGCCCGTCATCATCGACGCGGTGAAAGCCTACGCGACGATGGGCGAGATCATGGCCGTCTTCGAGGCAGAGTACGGGAGCTATCAGGAAACGGCCAGCGTCGCCTGACTGGACAGAGCGTACGCTCAATCGTCGCTTGAAGAACTGTTTTCGAGGTGCAACCAACTTCCATCATCACTCGCATCAGGTACACTGATACGACCCGAGTCGTTCCTGGTCGACAGATTCGGACCCGTTCAGGTTGGTCGACTCGGTCAGGACAATCAACTCCACGCGTTCCATCGCGTCGTCGTGGCCTTGATTCCACCGGGAACACAGATACGTTGCGAGCGACTGTCGAAGACTGGGTTCGTGACGGGCTGTCCCGAGGAACTTCTTCCAGCGCTGGTTCGGAAACCGGTCTGACACCTCTGGCGGCCGGGAGAGAGTGACCGGCTCCCCGGTAAGCGCGTCGACCCGATTCCCGGACTCCAGGGGTGCCGGGGCCGCGTACCACCACGTTTCCTGTGGCGGGTCTGGCGCGAACATATTCCAGCTCCGGTCCTCGATTCTGTCCGGCGTACCTGTCGGTGCGGCGACGAAGCCGACTGCGATAGCGTTGAGAACGACAATGGCGACGATCCCGAGCGCCGCTAGCGAAGCCGTCGTCGTAGGGAACCAGATCTGTGGCGGACCTGTCGCTGCATCCGGCCACCGCGGGCGCAACGCTTCGATAGCGGCGGGCCAGCGGTTCGCGAGCCCGTCCCAAAGCGGCGTCGGGAGAAACAGGACCAGCCCGAGAATCGAGACGAGCGGAAACACACCCAGGCGAAACGAGAACGCCATACAGACGTGTGCGGTGACGAACGCCGCGACCAGTGCCGTCCGATACCATCCGGTCCAGATGAGCAACAACGGGGACCCAACGAGCAAAGCGAGCCAGAGCCAGTTCCCCAGGACCAGCACCGGGTCCCAGCCCGCAACCACGTCACCAAGCCGGACAGTGAGGTGGTCGAGCTGGAACGCGTACTGCACCGCAGTCCCTTGGTGCCAGTACGTACCACGAAGCTTCATGAGGCCGTTCGTCACGTACACGGCAAGCACTTGGAGAAGGATTCCTGCAGTGCCGGCGGTGGCGACCCGTGTCGAGGCGGAGTCCGGCGGCCCATCTTCCCAGGCACAGCCGAGCGGGAGCAGGAGACTCCAGAACAGCAGCCGGCGAAACAGCGTATCGCCGGCGTTGAGGACGACAGGGTTCCGGAGCTGTATCGATACGAGCAGGACGAACGCGACGCCCGCGCTCAGGCGAGGGTGGTAGCCGACCACCAGCGCCAGTCCTGCGAGCGCCGTCAGTCCGAGGGCCACCAGCGGGAGCCAGACGGCCCCCGAGAAAGCGAGCGGCGACACGTCTCCCAGAACCGGATACAGTTCAGCCAGTGTCGAGCGCGGGAGCGCGCCGCTATCGGTGTAGAACGCAACGATGTCCGACCACCGCAGAGTGATGTCGGCGAGGAGACACAGCCCGAGCGCCGCTCTGAACGCTGCGAGCGCACGTCGGTCGATAGCGATCCTGCGGACCAACCACTGACGGAGGGGAAATTCGGGGCGCATCTGTAGGGAGGGCGGCGAGACACCGGCTTGTCGTCAAGCAGGCGACTAGCAGCCGATTTTCTGTCGGCTTAAAATAAACTAACGGAATCAGGCTATCAGAAAGCTGAAGCGTACACAGCGGTACGAGGAACTGGTTCACACGGCCAGATATACTGCAGCAACGGACACTCAGGAACTGGCCGCGTCGTCGATTCGCTCGGAGACGTACACGACGAGGCCAAGCAACACGCCGAGGACGATGCCGATGGTAACGAACCCGTAGATAGCGACGCCGAACGGCGTTGGCGGCAGCGCAATCACACCGAACAGTTCGGGTTCGAGGTCCTCCGGTCGGATACTGCCAAGAACGAATCCCATTACACCCGCGAGAACGACAATAGCAACGTACAGACGAAGGACGATTTGCTGCCCGGACCTGGCCTCGGCTGGCTCGCTCATGTGTGAACAACGGCTCGAAGACGATTAGCCTTTTTCACTTCCACGCCGTAGCTATCCTATGTCACAGAAGGAACTGTTGTTTCTCGTCCTGACCGGAATCGCGCTCATGATGTTCGTGACGGCCATGGTACTCGTCTCCGGCGCGAGCTAACAGGCACTGTCAGTTCGGGCGTGGCTGCGAACGACAAAAAGTAGACGAAAACAGAATTCGGCCGCTTACGAGTCGTCTTGTTCTTCCTGGCCGCCGTCAGCGAGCAGCGACGGGTCCTTCTCCGGTGCTTCGGCTTCGAGTTGCTCGTCGAACCACTGGAACTCACGGTCTAGCATGCCGTCGCGTTCGAGGTTCCACGGGTCGCCGTCCTCGACTTTCGGGCCTTCGAGCCAGGACTGGACGATGTTCCAGACGAAGAACAGCTGGCCGATGAACAGGATGAGTGCGCCCACCGTCGCCGCCTGGTGGAAGGTGCTGACCTGCGTCAGCGGCGCGATAGCGCCATCAAACTGGTAGGTGGCGTACCGGCGCGGCATCCCCAGATAGCCGAGCGCGAGCATCGCGAAGAACGTGATGTTGGTCCCGACCATCGAGAACCAGAAGTGCGCCTTCCCGAGCGTGCGCTGGTACATCCGCCCGGTGAATATCGGGAACCAGTAGTAGATGCCGGCGAAGGCCGCGAAGCCGATGGCACCCATCACGATGTAGTGGAAGTGTCCGACGACGTAGTAGGTGTCGTGCAGAATCAGGTCGACGGGAATGGAGGCGAGGAACACGCCCGTAACACCGCCGATGATGAAGTTCGAGACGAAGCCGATACAGAACAGCATCGGCGTCGTCAGGCGCAGGCGGCCGTTCCACATCGTCGTGATCCAGTTGAACGTCTTGACTGCGCTCGGTATCGCGATAGCCAACGAGACAGCCATGAATGAGGCCCGGAGCCGCGGGTCCATACCCGTCGAGAACATGTGGTGGGCCCAGACGCCAAAGGAGAGGACCCCGATGGCGAGCGTCGAGTAGACGACGAACTTGAAGCCGAACAGTTTTCGGCCGGAGAACTTCGGCAGGATGAGGCTGACCAGTCCCATCGGCGGCAGGACGAGGATGTACACCTCGGGGTGGCCGAAGAACCAGAACAGGTGCTGCCACAGCAGCGGGCCGCCACCCTCGACGGCGAAGAACGTCGTCGAGAGGTTCCGGTCCAGGAGGAGCATGACGATGGCGCTCCCCAGCAGCGGGAACGCGAACAGGATGAGCGCGGACTGGGTGAGGATCGTCCACGAGAAGATGTCGAGGTTCGCCCAGTTGACCTCCTCGTTGCGCTCCGTGAAGATGGTCGCGATGAAGTTGATCGCCCCCATCGTCGCTGCAACGCCCGAGAGGTGCAGTCCCAGCAGCATCAGGTCGACGCCGGGGTTCGCCTGCTCGACCGACAGCGGCGTGTACATCGTCCAAGCCGTACGAGCCGGCTCGATCATGTTCTCGGTTACCGGCGCGAGGAAGAATCCGGCCCAGATAAGCAGGGCCGCCGGCGGAAGCAGCCAGAACGCGATGGCGTTGATACGCGGGAACGCCATGTCGTCAGCCCCGATGAGCAGGGGGATGAAGTAGTTCGCGAACGCCGCGATGATGGGCGTCCCGAACAGGAACAGCATCGTGATGCCGTGACTCGTCAGGATGGAGTTGTAGGCGTTGTTGCCGAGGATGGCCCCGGCGGGCGTGACGAGCTGGAGGCGGATGAGCATCGCCATGATGCCGCCCACGGCGAATGCGATGACCGCGTACACCCCGTACAACAGACCGATGTCTTTGTGGTCGACGGTTGTTAGCCAGCGAATGATACCTGCGGGTTTCTCACGGTTGATGACCGCTGCCTCGTCACCCGTGACGGCCCCGCCACCCGCGAGCGGCGTATACGAACGCCAGTTCTCGACACGGGTGAGAAGCGCGGCGACGCCGACGAGGAGGACGGCCATCAGCCCCGTCAGCACAATATCTCCTGCTACCATAGTCGTCCTTCAGGACTGGGACATTATCAAAGGGTCGATTCCTGCAGCAACGATCATAAAACACGGCTTCCATCCGGCGGTGAAACCGCAGAAAGGAGGGACCACCTCGCACTGTCATCCGGTGGCGACCGCGGTCGGCCTTCGAAACGGTTTGTCTGGAACTGTCAGATCAGTCTTCGTGGCCGAGTTCGCCGCTCTCCTTCTCAGCGTTCTCGACGGCCTTCCCCGCGTAGTAGGTCAGGACAGCGAGCAGCAGGAACATCGAGATGATCAGTGCGAACTGCATTCCGGAGAAGACGGGATCCGTTCCGAATGCCGGGAATGCGGCGAACGCGACGATGAAGAAGAGGAGGATCCCGAGCGGGATAACGTTCACAGTGAGGTCGAGCAGGGTGTCTTTTTCGAACCCGAACAGTGCCATGCCTGTCCGTTAGAACAGGTCGGTAAATAGAGTGTTGGTTTCCGAACCGGGCGGGTACCCGTCTCAGGCCGCGGTCTGTTCCATTATCGAGGCGACGCCACCCATCGCGATCATCACGGTGCCCGCCGCGGCGACGGCCACCAGCCGAGTGAGGAGTGGCCCGGTCCCGACGTTCGAGAGCGCGATATCGGCGACCGGGACCTGCCAGAGCGCAAACGCGGCGGCGAGGACGATAAGAACCACTCCCACGCCCAGCAGGGTCGGCCACGGCCGTTCCACGTACCCGGACTCCGTGAGGATACCGGCGATACTGCCGCCGAACAGTATCAGTCCGAAGACGGCTACCGGAAAGAGTCCGACGAACACGCCGATCTCTGACAGTGCTAATCCCAGTGCGACGAACAGCGGCCACGGGCTCGCAGTCGGATACTGGTCGCTTAGTCCCGGCTCCTCTGCCATACACGCACTTACACTCGAATCGACATATGTCCATCGGACCGCGCCCGTGGGCACAAACTATTTGTCTGCCATCCGGCTTGGTGGGAGTAATGAGTACACGCACGGTCGAACGGGTCGACGGCTGGGAGTCGGTTCCGTTCGACGGCGGGTTCGCGGGCCTGCAAGACCTCGCCGGGCAGGAGTTCTCCGGCGCGGTCATCACGGGTCCGACGCGCCTGTTCATGTTGAACGGGACCGTCGTCGGCGTCCTCGACGGCACTATCGAGGACTTCGAGGACGCGTCGGGAACAGCCAAGCGATCACCCCACGAGGCCTTGCCCCTGCTTGCAGTGATGCAGGAGCGGGCCGACGAGGTGAAAGCGCAATACTACACCGAAGACACCGCGCTTGCAGACGTCGATCAGACCCTGTCGAGCGGCAACTTTACGGGCTTTATCGAACTTTCAGAAAACGTCCTCTCGGGGGACTACTACACTGTCTACCACCAGGGCCGCTCGATGAGCGTGGCGTGGGTCGGGAACTCAGACAATCTCATCACCGACGACGAGGCGTTCGAGACGGCCAACGACGAGGTCGGCATCTACGAGGTCATGCCGGTCGACATCGAGCCGATCGAGATTCCGGAACCGCCGGAATCCGCGGCGGACGAGCAGTCAGCGGACCCGGCGGCCGCCGGCGTCGATCCGCTCGACGCTGGCGACGAGACGGCTGTCGCCGACGTACCCACCGACGAGGGTGCAGTGGATAGCACGCCGACAGAGACGGCAGCACCGGACGAACCGACACCACAGGACGACGCCAGCGATGAACTGGCGGACCCATCCCCGGACCCCGTCGGAGATACCGAAGCCGGTGGAACCGACGAGGCTGAACAGGCCCAGACCGCAGCAGAGTCGACACCGGACCGCGGCCCTGCAAGCAGCGGCCCGCCGGGGTCGAAAGCCGCCGGCGCGACTCCGGGCCGGTCCCGCCGCAGTTCCGAGTCGGACGAGCAATCGAGCGTGGACGAGAAGCCGAATGCGGACAGCCGGTCAGACAGCGGAGCGACCGACCGGGCGGCGACAGATACTGACACCGCGACACGGACGGAACCCGACAACGACGCCGTCGAACGGGAGACCAGAGTGCGTGAGACTGCCGGGGAGACCGAACCGAAACGCCCGGCGACGGACCCGTCACAAACGCAGGAATCCCAGCAGGCGAGTGCTCGGAACGCCCCGGCACAGAGCGACCAGACGGCTTCGACGGACCGTCGCGCCGAACCGACCGACGCGAAACCGAACCAGAGCACCGAGTCACGGCCGTCCAAGGCACAAACCGGGACTGGAGCGGCAACGTCGACGCCGGACGCCGGTTCTGGCGGGTCAACCACGGACCTGGAGACGCGCTCGGTCCCGTCGCTGGACCCGAACAAATCCGGGGGTGCTCGGGAAAGCATGACAACCAGCGTGTCCCCCACCCAGACGCCACCGAAAGGTGGGCAACAGGCATCGACCCCGCGACGTGACCAGCCAGCACAGGACGACTCGGCACCGTCGACCGAATCCAGTGTGCAGGGACCAGCACCGGCACAGGAGAGCCGTAGCACACCTGCGAAAGACCCACAGCCGGCCGAGACGCCCAAGACCCAGCCTTCGACAGAGGACCAGCGCCAGTCGCCTGCCGACGAAGAGCCGACACCGCACGAGCAGGAGCGCGTCGCGGAACTGGAGTCCGAACTGGAACAGCGGGCCGAGACGGTGTCGGAACTCGAATCCGAACTCACAGATCTGGAAGCCACGAACCAGGAACTCCGGGACGAGCGCGACCGCCTGGAGTCGGAGCTAGCCGACGCACGGGCCGAGATCGACCGGCTGGAGGAGCAACTCGACGAGCAGGACGACACCGCTGCGGGTGGCACCCGGCTCAGCGTCGGCGAGGCGATAAACGGGACGAACCTCTTCGTCAGGTACGACTCGAAGGGCAAAGCGACGCTGGAGGAAGCCAAGGACGGCGAGGCGAGTCGCGAGGAAGTCGAGGCGAACCTCAGGCTGGAGTACCACACGCAGTTCGAGGCCGAGGGCGCCACGGTCAACGGGACGCCCTTCGAGGAGTTCCTCGAAGACAGCATCCAGTACCGCTTCGTCAACTGGCTCATCCGGAACCTCCTCTACGAGATTCGGGACACCGGCCACGCGGGAGCGATGAAGGACCTCTACGAGGGCCTTCCGGCTATCGACCGCGCCGAACTGAACGGCAACGTCACGGTGACCTACACGGAGGACGGCCAGGAGAACCGCTCGCAGGAGCGGTTCGACGTCGTCGTCCGCGACCGGATGGGGAACCCGCTGGTCGTCGCCAACATCAACGACTCGCGCGAACCGGCCTCCGAGGGCCAGATGTCGGACCTCATCCGGAACGCCGAGCGGGTCGGCAACGCCTCCGGATCGCTTGCGTCGGCGTTTCTCGTCACGAGCAGCTTCTTCGAGCCGGGGGCGCTCGAAACCGCCGAAGAAGCCACTTCCAGTGGGCTGTTCAACCGCGATAAGCGGAAGAGCTTCGTGAACCTCTCGCGCAAGGAGGGCTTTCACCTCTGTCTGTTAGAAGCGAGAAACCAGGAGTTCCACCTGGCGGTCCCGGAACTCTGAGAAAGAAGCTTAGCCTTCGATTTCGGCCGCGTCTTCGATCTTCATACCTTCGAGCTTGTCGATGATTTCGTCGACCTTCTCGTCTAAGTCGTCGACGAACTCACCGGTCTGTTCGGTCGTGATCGCACCCTGGCTGGAGGGCTCGATGAGGTTCTCCTCTTCGAGAACGCGCAGGGAGTACCGCACCTTGTGGTGCGGGTAGCCGGTTTCGTTGGACATCTTCACGATACCGATAGGCTCGTTCTCGATAACCATGCGAAGCACCTGCAAGTGGCGCTCCAGCATGTCAACTTCCTTTTCAAGCCTGTCTATCATGGCAATTGTTAACTTGTGTTTGCGGTATTTAAAGGTTCTCCCTCGGATAATCGCTACAACGTTGATACGTTCGAACAGGGGTGTCTTAAAACCGTCGTAACGGTTCACATGGGTACTGCTCACGAGCGTGAGTTCCGGACCGTAATCTGTTTATCACGGTGGATGGAAGGTGCGTGCGATGACCGTAACCATCGTCGGCTCACAGCTCGGCGACGAAGGGAAGGGCGGCATCGTCGACCTGTACGGCGACGACGTGGACGTCGTCGCGCGCTATCAGGGCGGCGACAACGCCGGCCACACCGTCGTCCACGAGGGCGAGGAGTACAAGCTCTCGCTGGTTCCGAGCGGAGCCATCCGCGGCAAGGTCGGCGTCCTCGGCAACGGGTGCGTCGTCAATCCGCGAACGCTGTTCGACGAGATAGACACGCTCCAGGAACGCGGCCTCGACCCGGACGTTCGAATCGCCGAACGAGCACACGTCATTCTCCCGTTCCACCGCGTGCTCGACGGTATCGAGGAGGAACTAAAAAGCGAAACGGATGACGAAGTCGGGACAACGGGCCGCGGTATCGGCCCGACCTACGAGGACAAGGCCGGCCGGCGCGGCGTTCGCGTCGGCGACCTGCTTGACCCGGACGTGCTCCGGGAGCGCCTCGAATACGTTGTCCCGCAGAAGCGGGCCGTCGTCGAGGACGTGTACGACCTCGATGTCGACGAGCTTGACGATCCGGACGCCTTCGACGTGGACGCCATCTTCGAGGAGTTCCGCGAGTTCGGCCGTCGCTTCGAGGCCGAGGACATGACCGTCAACGCTGGGGCCTTCCTCAGCGCGACCATCGACGAGGGCCAGAACGTCATGCTGGAGGGCGCACAGGGGACCATCATAGACATCGACCACGGGAACTACCCCTACGTCACGTCATCGAACCCGACGGCCGGCGGCGCGGCGACCGGGACCGGACTCAGTCCCGGTGTCGTCGGCGACGGCGAAGTCATCGGGATCGTGAAGGCATACCTCACCCGTGTCGGAAGTGGCCCGCTGCCGACCGAACTCGGCGGCGTCGTCGGCGACACACCCGGCTACGACGAGCAAGGCGAAGGCGAGAACGAGGAGCTGGCGAACTACATCCGCGAGGAAGGCGGCGAGTACGGGACCGTTACCGGCCGCCCGCGACGTGTCGGTTGGCTCGACCTGCCGATGTTGCGCCACTCCACGCGCGTATCCGGCTTCACCGGCATCGCCATCAACCACCTCGACGTGCTCGCCGGCCTCGACGAAGTGAAAGTCGGTCACACGTACACGCTCGACGGCGAGGAACTGGCGTCGATGCCCGCGACGACCGAGCAGTGGAAGCGCTGTGAAGCCAACTTCAAGTCCTTCGACGGCTGGCCCGAGGTCGACTGGGCGGACGCCGCCGAGGAGGGGTACGACGCACTCCCCGAGAACGCGAAGGCCTACGTCGAATACATCGAATCCGAACTCGACACGCCGGCCTACGCCATCGGCGTCGGCCCCGGTCGCGGCGAAACCATCGTTCGCGAACAGCCGTTTTAACTGGCCTTCCTGTCGGGTTCGACGTTTGAACGCTCACTTGCGTTTGCCCAGCGACGTGGTAGCACTCACTGGGAGAGCGGCAGACTTTTGCGACCGCCGGTCTTGGCTGGACGTATGAAAGAGGACCTGATGGAAATCATTTGCTGCCCTCTGGACAAGCACGACCTCGACCTCGAAGTGACGGAGCGCGACGACGGCGAAATCCTGTCGGGCAAACTCGTCTGCACCGAGTGCGGCGAGACGTTCCCCATCGAGGACGGCATTCCGAACCTGCTCCCGCCGGACATGCGCGACGAAGCACCGGCCTGAACCTTTTTTTCCTCGCCCCGCGGAGTCACGTCCGTGCCTGACTCCCTGCCCGTGCACCTCAACCGGACGGACATCCACAGTCTGGAGGTTCCAAACGAGTTCGACGCGACAGGGAGTTTCGACGTACGATTAGTCAATCACGGCGAGGCCCTGCACGTCCATCTCCACCTCGACGACTCGCTTTCCTCCGTCGCATCGCTCGACGCCACGAACCACCACGTACGGGCCGAAACCGACCGACTGGTCAGGATAACTGTCGACGGTGACGGCCCGGTCCGCGGCAAGCTAAAGGTCGTGACGGGGTACGGCGCCGAGACCCGGTACATCGACATCTACATCCCGGAAGGCGGGACCAAGAACGAACCGGTCATCGTCGACGACGAGCTGTCGAAGCCACAGCCGAAATCGGCGACGGAATCGGAACCCGGGCTCGAAGACCTGTCCGCGGGACCGATACTGGCGGCTGGCGGTTTCACGGTCCTGATTGCGGGTCTCATCACGCTGGTACTCACCGAGAGCCTGCTGTTGACCGCTGTCGCAGTCCTCGCAGTCACAATCCTGTTGGGACTCCTGTCCGTCGCCGTTCGCTCGTCCTGACAGGGCTTACTGTTCCGTCTCGACGCCGCCGAGGTTCCCCTCATCGTCGAACAGCTTCGCGCGCAGGAACCGCGCCCGGTACCGGTTGGCTCCCTCGTAGATGTCCGCCTCGCGGATGTCCTCGGCCTCGCCGTCGGCGACGGCATCGATGATGGCCTCGACCTGCTCTTTTTCGCTGGGCGTGAGTTCGAACTCGTAGGTCTGGCTCGTCTCGCCTTCGAGTTTCGTCCACTGGCGTGCGCCGGCGATGACGAGCGAACAGGGTTCGCGGCAGGGGAACTCACCCGACCCGCCGTCGACGCCGAGGTCCGTCTCCTCGTCGTACTGCCACTCCCGGCGCTTGAGACACTGGGAGTCGTCACAGCAGGCCTCGGCTACCCAGTTGACGTGTTCGTAGCCGTCGCCGCGATCCCAGGTCTTGACGACGCCGTAGATTCCCGTCTGGCGGTCGACGGTGTCCCGCCAGTGGTTCACGTCGAGTTCGCCCTCCCGCTCGCGGTGCCAGTTCGCAATGGTCGCCGGGTAGAACGCGTCGACAGTCGTGACGAACTCGCCCGCCGAGAGGGCCGGGAACGCCCAGCCCGTCTGGAGCGACGGCGCGGTCTTGAGCGGACGGTAGCCGCCGTCGTCGTCGTGTTTCGCTATCTCGCGTGCATCGAGCGGGTCGTCATGCGTGTCGAGTGCGCTCGTCCCGACGTCGGCGTCGGCGCGGTGGCGAACACTGTAGGCCCGTTCCCCGTCGGAGAGCGTGACGGTCAGATGGAGTTCGCCCCAGGTCGCGGACACCCCGTCGGCGAGCGCGTCGTAGCGCTCGGCCACGTCCCGTTGCTCTGCCCCTTCGAGCCAGCGGAGGAACGCCCAGCGGTCCGCCTTCTGGGGCGCTGTGGCGTGCCAGAAATACCAGTTTCGGACGTACGGTGACTCCGCCGCCACCGTCCGGAGCGTCTCCTCGTCGATACCACTGTGGTCCACGTCCGGCGTCTGGAACGTGTACCCGTCGCTCTCGTGGGCCACATGGAGGTCGTCGAAGGCGATGCCATCGGGGGCAGTTGCCACCAGCGCGTCCACGTACTCGCCGTCCATACGGGAAAACGGAACTCAGTCGGCAAAAGTCGGCTGGTTCGGCCAGCCAGCAGTGTCAGTCGGTCTGTGTTCCGGTACAAAGCGGCAGGCGCTGAGCGGTCAGTCGCCGGTCGCGGGCTTCGCGCCGCCGGTCTCCTCGCGCACCTGTTCGATTGCGCTGCTCACGTCGGCCCCCGCGTCAGCGGCCCGTTCGAGCACCACGTCAGCCATCAGCGGCTCCGTCCCGACCGCGCCGGCGTACCAGATATCGTGGCCCTCGACAGTGGTCGGCACGTCGTAGCCCGTCCGGTAGTCGTCGGTCAGGCCCATGTCCTCGGGGATATCCTCCTGGGTGTGGAAGCCGTCGGCGATGAACAGCGGCACGACGACAATGTCGTCGCTCTCGAAGTAGTCCGCGACATCATCGACCTCGGGGTCCTCGTCCATGAACAGCGACTGCACCTCATCAAAGCGGTCCCGCTCGCGGATGCGGTCAGCGTGGTACTGGATGGCCTTCGCGGAGTTCTCGTTGCGCTCCGTGCCGTGGCCGACGACTGCGAGTCCGAACCCGTCGCCGACGTCGGGGTCACCGGTGACGGACTCGGCCCGCTGGACGATGACGTCGCTCATCGAGTCGTGTGTCCCGACCGGGCCGCAGTAGTGGACCGTCTGGTCCGTGTCCTCGGCGGCCAGCGTCGCGTTGGTCGCGCTCGTCCCGTCGGAGTCCCACAGCTCGGGGTCCCAGTCCTCCAGGCGGAACTCTCGGGGGATGACTTGCTCGGTGAAGTAGCCCTCCGAGATGAACAGCGGAACCAGATACACCTCGTCGGCGCCGACGGTCCGCAGCGCCTCCCGGAACGACGGTTCCTCCTTCCAAAAGGATTCACGGACCTCGCTAAACGCGCCGGTCGCCCGAATCGTGTCCGCGTGGTCGTAGGTGGGCGTACTCGACTCGGCGTTCAGGTGAGAGCCGTGGGCCGCGATAACGAGCGCTTCGTCCATATCCACCGGTTGGTGCGAGCCGTCCTTAGGGCCTTCGTTGGCCTGCCCGGATAGCCGGCAGGCTGTTCAACGTTGAGCGCCGAAAGTGTGTACTTGCCGACCGATTCCACTCGGTCACAGCCCGAACAGGAGGACGTAGAACAACACCCCAGCGGCTGCCAGCAGTGCGGCGTGTCCCAGCGCGCCAGCAGCGACGACGATGCCACCGATGACTCGTTCCGCCGGTTCCAGGGGCTGTCCGAACACTTGCCGTTCGCGTTGTGCAATAGCCATTGTCCTTCCCTCATGTAGAGAGACGGCTTCCTGTGGCACAATCCCCTATGACTGTTCTCAGTCGCTGGGAGTGGTCCCGAAGTTCTGCGGGTCCAGCGCGCCCGTTTACCGTTCATCACAGGACGGCGAGGCCCCTCGGTAGCGAGCGGCCCCGTGGAACCGCGTTCGCTCGCGCCTGATAGAACGACTTTTGCCCACGCCGCCCGTGGCCGACGCCAATGTCACTCGCAGCCGCGACCAGGGATGCCGTCCGCGAGCGGCCGTTTCTCTACGACGCACTCCGGGCGGGCATCGTCAACTACACGGCCGCCGCTCGCACGCTCGACATCGACGGCGAGGAGGAAGCCGTCGCGACTGCGCTCCGTCGGTTCGCCGAGGAACTGCCCACCGACCCGCCACACGACAGCGACGCCAGGGTCTCGATGCAGAGCGGGCTTGGCCGGGTCGAGTCCCCCGGTGCTGAGTCGACCGCCGTCCTCACAGTCGGCGACGCCGCCTTCGCCGAGGGCGCCGGGTCGCTGACTGGCATCGTCGCCACCGGTGACCTCTCGGCGGCGGCGCTGGCCGAGGTGCTGGGACGCCTGCGAGCGACCGATGTCTCGGTCGAGGCCGCCGGCGTCACCGACGACGTGCTCGTCGTGGTAGTGAGTCGCCGCGCGGGACCGGACGCGGTCCGGGTGGTCGAAGCGACTGTACAGGGGTGAGCCGCCTTCCGACGGCTTAAAGCGGGCGGCCCCAGTGTTCCCCGGTAATGACGCTTCGCGTGACGAACACGTTGACCGGTGAGAAAGAGCCCTTCGAGCCGCGCGACCCCGACTCCGTGCTGTTGTACTACTGTGGGCTGACGACCTCCGACCCACCCCACCTCGGGCACGCGCGCGGCTGGGTCCACGTCGACGTGATGGCCCGCTGGCTCGACCACCTGGGCTATGACGTCCACCACGTCGAGAACTTCACCGACGTCAACGAGAAGATCATCGCCCGCGTCGGCGAGGACGGCGACAGCGAGGAGAGCGTGGCCCGCCACTACGTCGGGCAGGTCATCGACGACATGCGCTCGCTCAACCTCGGCCGCGCGGAGGTGTACCCCCGCGTCTCCGAACACGTCCCGGAGATTATCGACCTCGTTGAGCGACTCATCGAGCAGGGCCACGCCTACGAAGCCAACGGCTCTGTCTACTTCGACGTGACCAGCTTCGAGGACTACGGCAAGCTCTCGAACCAGTCCGTCGACGACATCGAGTCCCAGGGCGAAGACACCGAAGGGGAGAAACGCCACCCGGCCGACTTCGCGCTCTGGAAGGCCGGCGGCGTCGACCCGGAGGACATCGCCGAACATCAGCACCCCGAGGCCGCACCCGCCGAAGAGGCCTGCCAGACAGCACAAACCTGGGACTCCCCATGGGGCGAGGGGCGACCCGGCTGGCACATCGAGTGCTCGGCGATGTCCATGACCCACCTCGACGAGTCTATCGACATCCACGTCGGCGGGCAGGATCTCGTCTTCCCCCACCACGAGAACGAGGTGGCCCAGAGCGAGGCCGCGACCGGAAAGCAGTTCGCGAAGTACTGGCTCCACGTCCGCCTGCTTGAAACCGAGGAGGAGAAGATGTCCTCCTCGCTTGGCAACTACTTCACCGTCGCCGATGCCGTCGAGGAGTTCGGCTCCGACGTGCTTCGGACCTTCCTGCTGTCGACGGCCTACACCTCGCGGGCGACCTACAGCGACGAGACCATCTCGGAGGCTGAAGAGCGCTGGGACCGCCTCTCTCGCGGCTACGAGCGAGCGGCCGAGGCCTGCGACGGCGTGGACGCCTACGCGAAGGTAACCGACGAGACGCTTCGTGACGCTGTCGCAGACGCCCGCTCGGCGTTCGAGGCCGCGATGAACGACGACTTCAACACGCGGGAGGCGATGACCGCGCTGCTCGACCTGACGGCCGCAGTGAACTCCCACCTGGATGCCCACGAGCAACGGGACTACCAGGGGCTCCGCCGCGCTGTCGAAACGTTCGAGGAACTCGGCGGCGGCATCCTCGGGCTGGCGTTCGGCGACGACGACAGCGGCGACGTGTCGCTTGCCGGCGACGTGGTCGATCTGGTTCTGGACATCCGCGAGCAGGAGCGAGAGGCCGGTAACTACGAACGCGCCGACGAACTCCGGGACGAACTGGAAGCGCTCGGCGTCGAGGTGCAGGACACCGACGACGGGCCGACCTACCGGCTCTGAAAGGGGACGACAGACCGGTTCTAGGACGTTTATCGACGGTGTTTTGTACCTTAGTTAACAGCTTGGGCGGCCAAGTACTTTATATACTGGACACAGTGTAGGAACAACAATGCGAAAGGGCATCCTCACGCTTCTCGTCGGGTTACTCGTCGTCTCGTCGGGCTGTGTCGGCCTGATAACCGGGGAGACGGTCGAGTTCGACTCCGCACCGGCGTCAGTCGGCGACAGTGCGCTCGAAGAGACCGGCTACGAGCAGTCGATGGCTGACGAACAGACCATCGAGCGGACGGTCACCGTCGCCGGGCAGGAGCGAACCATCCGCGTCACGAACCACGTCCGACAGTACGACCGTGGCATCGACCTCGGACCGCTCGGTGAGGTCAACGCCGGCCGGTTCATTGTCTTCTCGACGCCCAGCGCCAGCGTCGCGGGGAAGTCGCTGAACCCGGCCGCCAGCTGGTCCAACGAACGCCTCGTCGAGGAAGTCGCCAGCCGGAACGACCAGATAAACGATGTCCAGTTCGAACGCAACCGCTCGGTGGAGGCACTGGGCGAGTCCCGTGAGGTGGCCGTGTTCTCCGGAACGACGAGCATCGAGGGTCAGGAAGTCGACGTCCTGATCCACCTCACGAGCTTCGAGCACGAGGGCGACGTGGTCGTCGCCGTCGCCGTCTACCCGGAACGGATCGACGACCGCGAAGGGCCACGCGTCGATACGCTGCTCGGCGGCCTCTCGCACTCGGGCAACTGACTTCGGGGACACTGTTTTCTTTCGGGCCAGTGATGACGGAGGCATGAATCGGCTGTTTGTCGCCGGTGCGGTGCTCACGCTCGTCGGCATCGCCGGCTACGTCGTCGGGACGAGCGTCGCCTACCCTGGCCGGTCTGCGTCAGTGACGGCGGTCATGGTCGGCCTGACGGTGGCGGCCGTCGGCCACGCCACGCCGACGGAGGACACACCGTGATCTCCGCAGTGGTGTACGCCGACGGACAGGCGATGGAGTACGAGGACCTGGCGGCAGCCCGAACGGCCGTCGGGACGACGTGGGTTCACGTCACCGACGCGACACCCGAAGAAATCGACGCCGTCAGTTCCGCCTTCGATCTCCACTCGCTGGCTATCGAGGACATCAAGACCGACGTCCGGGCGAACGTCCAGGAGTTCAACGCCTACACGTTCGCGCTCGTCAAGTCCGCGTCGCTCACGCCCGGCGATACGACGTTCGACAAGGAGGTGACAACGACGCCGCTTGGCCTGTTCATCGGCCCCGACTGGGTCGTCACGCTGTCGACGGGAGCCGTCCCGTCCATCCAGCGCGTGATGGACGCCGTCGCCGCGGGGACGAGCGACTCCTCCACCGCGGCCCGGATTTCACGGCCTACCGGGTCATCGACGTCATCGTCGACGCGTACTTCGACCTGCTGGACGAGATCGAGACCGATATCGAACAGATCGAGGAGGAAGTGACCATCTCCACCGATATCGAGACGCTGGAACGGATCAACGACGTTCGGCGCGACCTGCTGTCCTTCCGCAAACAGGTCTGGCCGGCGCGGGAGGCGATCGGCGTGCTCGCCCGCGGCGACCCCAAACAAATCCAGCCACAGACGGAGAAGTATTTCCGGGACGTGTACGACCACCTGGTCCAGATAGTGGACCTGACCGAGACGTACCGCGACTTGGTGGCGGGGGCGCGGGATATCTACCTGAACACGGTGTCCCAGTCGACCAACGAGGTAATGAAGATGCTCACCGTCGTCGCGACCATCTTCATTCCGCTGACCTTCGTGGTCGGCATCTACGGGATGAACTTCGCCGATAGCCCGTACAACATGCCGGAACTGGGCTGGGCGTTCGGCTACCCCGCGGTGATGATCGGGATGGTGATCGTCGTCGCCGTCTTGCTCGCCCATTTCCGCCAGCGGGGCTACCTATAACGCCAGCGGGACGAGCAACACCCCCATCAGGGTCGCCCGCCGAGCCCCGAACTTCGGGGGCAAGTGGCCGACTGCGGTCGCGGCCCCGAACGCACCCACGCCGACCAGCCCCGCGAAGAGCGCGGAGAGACAGATCAGGACCGCAATCACGGACAGCGAGAGGTATGTCGGGTCCAGTCGACCGACAATCCGGAGGTAGCGGTCGCCCAGCGTCGGGACGAGTATCGCGCCGGCGACGGCAGCGATGGCGACCGCGGCGAGCAGTGCCGGGAGCACCAACGGGACTTCGGCCCGATCGAGCGCGACGAGAACGCCGGTTCGGGGCGTTCCCAACGAGATGAGCGCGAACAGCGCAAAGACAGCCGTCGCCGTGTTGACGCCGCTCGTCGTGACGATGAACGCTCGCGGCCCCTGGTCGGAGACCAGGCCCAGCGCCAGCGTCGCTGCGATAGCGCTGGAGACGCCCGGAATGTAGCCGACAGCGCCACCACAGAGCGTCCCGATACCGGCGAGAACGCCGACCGTTCGTCGCGGCGTCGTCACCGTCGCGTCGGCCTGTGGCGGGACGCCGTCCCCCTCGATAGCGGCCAGGAGCACCGGCGCGCCGAACAGTCCCGAAAACAGCGGGACCAGCACGTCCGACACAGGCAACGCTCCGGTTACCGGCGCATCGAGCAGGCCGATTCCGAGCAGACCGCTGGCGGCCAGGGAACACGCCGCGCCGACCTGCTGGTGGCGGCCGTGCTCCGTGACCACGAGCAGGACGGCGACCCCCGCGAGAAGCACCGACAACCACGGCCGGAGCAGCGGATACACGCGCTCCATCAGCAGCGTTAGCGGAACCGCCAGCGGGACAGCAAACACCACAGCTAGTCCACTCCCCAGCGCTGACAGGCGAAGCGCCTCCCGGCCGCGGCCCTCGATGACCAACTGGTGGCTCGGCAGTGCGCTGGCTGCCATCGCCGGGTCCGGCACGCCAAGCGCCAGCGCCGGAATTACGTCGAGGAAGGTGTGTGTCACGCCGGCCGAAAGCATCGCGACGCCGACGTACAGCCGCGGGCCGGGCAGGCTGCTCGCCGCGGCGGCGAGCAAGAGCGCGAACGTGTTGGCGTGCAGCCCCGGGATGAGGCCGCTGAGCGTTCCCAGCCCGACTCCCGTTCCGACCGCAGCGAGTAATGCGAGCGTCGCTGCCGGGTCGGCGGCGGGAGCCATGGACTGCATACCGGGGCGTGGCCCCGTTCCCGTACTTGAACCTCCGTGCCGGCCGCGTGCCCACTCACTCCGCCGAACTGTCGTACATGTCGTCGAAGGCCTGTTCGCCACGGATGAGCTCGTCGACGCCGTCGGTGAGCGTCACCTCGCCGAAGACAGTCGCACTGTAGTATGTGTAGAGTCCATCTTGGCCGCGGTCCGTCCGCTGGCGCTTCTCGACGAGGCCGGCGTCGACGAGCGTGTTGAGGTGATAGTGGAGCGTACTGTCATCGACAGTTAACATGTCATCCAGTTCCGTCGGACTCATCTCCCCACCGTGGACGAGGCGGTAGAGGATTTCGTACCGAATCCGGTTGCCGACCGCAGCGTGCATATCAAGGTACTCCTCAAGACTGAGAACGCTGTCGTCGGGCAGCAGGTCGGCCGGGTCCTCCGGCGGCTCCCCGTCCACCGCTCGCGAATGGTCCGTCGACATCTCAATTGTGTGTACGGACGGCTCATATTTAGCTGTTCTCAAGCCAATGAATACTGAAAATACCTACTTTTATAATATAGTGGCAGATTGGTGTCACTATGGCGACGGAAATAACACGGGAGCGGATTATGGACCAGGTCGGGGATGTTCGGTACGACCGGTTCCTGTTCTATCTGATGGGGCCCTACAAGTCGTTCAATCTCACTACGTTCTTAGCGAGTCCGAGCGAGCCGATATCGATATCGGCGACCTGCCTGGCCCACTCCGGCGACTGTTTCAGAACAAAGCTGAAATCGATGAGGCGAAAGCACTGTTGCGGCGGGTACAGGGGGCGCTCCGGGCCGACCCGGGCTTCAACGCTTTTCTGGCGCTTGATGTCGACATTGACACTGACGACGTGGACGCGGCGACACAGAGTATCGAGTTTGCGCGATGCAGCAATGCCACCGCGTTCGTGTTGCCGTTTCTCGGACACAACTTCGGCGTTGGTGAGGAGGCCGGCAGTATCCTCGAACGGCTCGCGGACACGCACGGTGATCGGATGGTGTTCATCCATGAGGACGACGTGACGAGTGCGATGATTCGGTCGGCGTCGGTGCGCTGGGACTTGCGAATCGAAACGTACGAAACCGAATCAGAACTCGTCGACACGTTGCGTCGGTTCGCCGGTGGTGTCATGCATCGGGAGCGTCGGGGTGACCTCAACCGCCTCGACTGACCGAGCTGGGGACGGTGATACTCACCTCTCCACGGCGTGGTGCGGCCCGACCGGCCCGTGTTCGGGGCAGGTCCCGGCGATAGGTGTGGCGTTGAGACAGCAGTGCCGGCTGTCGGTCGCGACTAGCCCCGTCGAGAGTTCGCTCCCGCAGAGACGACAGCGGAGGGTCGACTCACTCACACCTACGCTACTGTCACTACCCTCCTGAACCTGGCGAGCTTTTTGGTGTGCCGGCCATTCGTACCCACATGAGCAACGAGTCCCGAAAGTCGGCCGGGTTCAAGGACCGAACGCCGGTGACGGCGGCCAGGGAGACGCTGCTTGACGCAGTGTCCCCACACGAGCGGACGGAGCGCGTCCCGCTGCGCGACGCCGACGAGCGCGTCGTCGCGAGGGAAATCACTGCCGAGCGCGCGGTGCCACACTACCGCCGCGCGGCGATGGACGGCTTCGCCGTCAGGGCCGAGGACACGTTCGGCGCGAGCCAGCGGTCGCCCGCATCGCTCCGGGTCGATGAGGCGGTGACAACGGGAACAGCGGCTCGCGTCCACACGGGGAGCGAACTCCCCGAGGGTGCCGACGCCGTCGTGATGGTCGAGGAGACCGAGGTGACCGGCGACAGCGTCACGGTGTTCGATGCGGTCGCGGGCGGCGAGAACGTCGCGCCGGTCGGCGAGGACGTGGCGGAAGGGCAGACCCTCTACGAGGCAGGCCACAGGCTCCGTCCGTCGGACCTCGGCCTGCTGAAATCCGTCGGTACCGACACCATCGAGGTGTACGAGCAGCCAACCGTCAGCGTGATTCCGACCGGGGAGGAACTGGTGCAGGACGACCCCGCGCCGGGCGAGGTCATCGAGACGAACGGCCAGACCGTCACCCAGTACGTCGAACGCTGGGGCGGCACAGCGACTTACCGCGATATCGTCACCGACGACGTGGACGCGCTCCGGGCGGCCATCAGCGACGACCTCGACCACGACATCGTGGTGACGACCGGCGGGTCCTCCGTCGGCGAGCGGGACCTGCTCCCGGAGGTCGTCGATGGAATCGGCGAGGTGCTGGTCCACGGCGTCGCGCTGAAGCCGGGCCATCCAGTCGCGCTGGGCGTGGTCGAGGAGACGCCGATTCTGATGCTCCCGGGCTATCCGGTCGCCTGTATCGTCAACGCCGTCCAGTTCCTCCGGCCGGCGCTCCGACAGGCCGGCCACCTCCCGTCGACAGCGCCGCCGACCACCGAGGCCGAGCTGACACGAAAGATAGCCAGTGAACCGGGGACCCGAACCTACGCCCGGGTGGAACTGCACGACGAGGGCGTGGACGAGCAAACGACCGCGACGCCGACGCGGGCCAGCGGCTCGGGCGTCCTCTCAAGCGTTGCGCTCGCCGACGGCTGGGTCGTCGTGCCGGAGTCCGTCGAGGGGTACGACGCCGGCGACACCGTGACTGTCGAAGACTGGGAGTGGTCCCAATGAGCGACCGCCGAGAGTTCCGCGACCTGGCGTCGCCCGAGGAGGCTCACGAGGTCGTCGCGGGCCTCGACATCGACCCTGCCCCGGAGACGGTCCCGCTCGCTGACGCTCGCGACCGCGTCCTCGCCGAGCGGGTCGACGCCGACATCGACGTGCCGGGGTTCGACCGCGCGAGCATGGACGCTACGCCGTACACGCCAGGGACACCTTCGGCGCTGACGAGGCCGACCCGGTGACGCTTTCAGTCGCCGGCGAAGTTCACGCGGGCGAGGAGCCCGACGTGACGGTCGAGTCGGGGTCGGTCGCCGAGATCTCCACTGGCGCGGTGATGCCGCCCGGCGCGGATGCCGTCGTGATGGTCGAGCGAACGACCGAGACAGCCGACGGCGTCGAGATACGCACATCCGTCGCGCCCGGTGACAACGTGATGCTTGCCGGCGCGGACATCGCGGCCGGGGCACGCGCCCTCGGACCTGGAACGCGCATCACGCCGCGGGAAATCGGACTCCTGTCGGCGCTAGGCCTCGACGAGGTCCCGGTGCGTGGTCGTCCCAAGGTCGGCATCCTCTCGACCGGTGACGAGCTCGTCCGGCCCGGGGATCCCCTCGACAGCGCCGCCGGCCAGATATACGACGTGAACAGCTACACGCTCGCCGGCGCTGTCTCGGAGGCCGGCGGCGATCCGGTGATGTACCCCCACGCCGGCGACGACTACGCGGAGATGGAGCGGTTGCTCCACGAGGCGGCCGACGAGTGCGACCTCGTTCTCTCGTCGGGGTCGACCAGCGCGAGTGCCGTGGACGTCATCTACCGCGTGATCGAGGAACGCGGCGAACTCAGGCTCCACGGCGTCGCCGTCAAGCCCGGCAAGCCGATGCTCGTCGGCACTATCGGCGACTCGGCGTACGTCGGCTTGCCCGGGTACCCGGTGTCGGCGCTGACCATCTTCCAGACGTTCGTCGCGCCGGCGGTCCGGGACGCTGCCGGGCGGGACCCGCCACAGACGGCGACAGTCTCGGGCACGATGGCGGTCCAGGAACGCTACGGCGAGGGACGCAGACGCCTCATGCCGGCCGGGCTGGTCGAGGACGAGACAGGGTCCATGCTGGTCTATCCCGTCGACAAGGGCAGCGGTGCGACGACGAGCCTCGTCGACGCCGACGGCTTCGTGGACGTGCCGCCGGGGACAGACTACCTTGCTGAGGGGGAGGCAGTCGACGTGACGCTGTTCTCCCCGGCGGTCAGACCGCCGACGCTTCTCGGCATGGGCGAGGACGACCCCCTCCTCTCGCGCTTGCTTGACACCGTTTCCCGCCCGCGGTATCTCCCGCTCGGCTCCACCGAGGGGCTCCGCCGCCTCGACAACGGCGTGCCCGATATTGCCGTCGTCGCGGGTCCGACCAGCAGCGACCACGAAGCGACCGACATCGGGGGATGGCAGCGTGAGTGGGGACTGGTCGTCAGTCCTGATACCGATGTGTCCGACCTGGGCGACCTCGTCGACGGCGACTACCGCTTCGTCAACCGCGACAGCGCTTCTGGACTGCGGCGGAGCTTCGACGACGCGGTCGACGCACTTGGCGAGGAACGGGGTGTCGGCCGCGCCGAACTCATCGATGCTATCGACGGCTACGAACTCACGACGAAGGCACACGAAAGCCCCGCTCGGAAGGTGCTTGCAAGCGACGCGGACGCGGGCCTCGGCCTCCGTGCTACGGCGGCGAAACTCGACCTCGGATTCGTCTCGCTGGGAACGGAATCGGTTCGGGTGCTCGTGAACCCGGACCGACGGGAGAAAGACAGTCTCGGTTCGCTCGCCGAGGTGCTTTCCGACCTCGGCGCACTGACTGACGGGATGGCCGGCATGGAGCCACAGTAGGCGGAGCCGGTCTGAGCACGGGAATCCTGCCGAGAATACGCTACGGTTTTACCACGGACAGACGACGTGACCACGCTTGCAGACGACCCGAACGCTCGACCTGTGGCGACCGACGGCGCTGACGACCTGAAGGGCTAAAGACGAGCGGGGCCGAGTGAGTCACAGCAATGCCCGACACACCGCTTGCCGCCGACCTCAACGCCCCGTTCCGGTTCGAGTACGACCCTGCGACGCTGCGGTACGGCCCCGATGCCGTTCGGTCGCTTGACACGGAGCTAGACGCACAGGGCGACGACCGCGCGCTGGTCGTCTGTGGCGCTACCGTCGGTGAGACGCCGGCTGTGATGGACCCCGTTCGAGAGGGGCTCGGTGACCAGCTGGCTGGCGTCTTCGCGAAAACGACGCCAGCCAAGCGGCTCGGTACCGCTTACGACGGGCTCGAACGCTTCCGCGAGGTCGATGCCGACTGTCTCGTGGCCGTCGGCGGCGGGAGCAGCCTCGACGTGGCGAAAATCATCAGTATCCTCGCGGCAACCGACCGTGATCCGGCCGCTGTCGGTCAGGCGTTCGTCGATTCCGGAACGATAGCCGTCCCCGAAACGGAGCTGCCGCCGATTGTGGCTGTCCCGACGACACTGGCCGGCGCTGACCTCTCTATCGTGGCGGGAGTCACAGCCGTGCCCGATACTTGCCCTGTGGACGAACCGACCAGCGGCGGTGTCGGCGATCCGAAACTGATGCCCGCAGCCGTCTGTTACGACCCCGAACTGATCGCGACGACGCCCCGGTCGGTCCTCGCGGCGTCGGCGATGAACGGCTTCGACAAAGGTATCGAGACGCTGTACGCGGCTAATTCAACCCCGATAACTGACGCCACAGCGTCGCGCGGTCTCGGTCTTCTCACAGACGGACTGCTCGCACTCGGTAACGGTGACGACGACCCGTGGGTGTATCAGTCGCTCACCCGGGGCATCATGCTCGTCCAGTACGGCATCTCGCGGGCCGATGGGACGACGCTCTCGCTGATCCACGCCTTCGGCCACGGACTAACCCGGACCTACGAGGTCCAGCAGGGCGCGGCCCACGCGGTTATCGCTCCACACGCCCTCTCGTACCTGTTCGAGCAGGTCGACGGCCGGCGGTCACTACTCGCCGATGCTCTCGGTGTCGGTGAGGCCTCTGACCCCGCTGCTGCGGTCGTCGACCGGGTCAATGACGTGGTGACGACGCTGGGACTGCCGACACGACTCCGGGATGTTGACGGCCCCGACCGCGAGGCGTTCCCCGAAGTTGCTGACGCCGTCCTCGAAGACGCCTTCATGGCGAACGTCCCGTCAGAACTGGAACCCACACGAAAAGACATCGTCAGCGTGTTAGAGTCGGCCTGGTAGTGCCTTGCTCGGAGACGGGCAAAACAGCATACCGCGCGCTATCGGCGCGCGGTTTCACGTCTCGCGACCAGCGGGAGCGAGACGATCGGTTTTTAGCGGTAGATTTTTGCGAGGAGGTGGTGCCCGCAGCGCGCTCGAAGAGCGCGTGAGGACACCCGACGAAGTAAAAAGGTACTACATGTCGGGCCAGGCCTTGACGGCCACCGACCGCCG
>NZ_WPCB01000019.1:0-59908 GCF_009741785.1 Haloarcula sp. CBA1122 | reverse complement strand
GGAGCGTGTTGCGGCGTTGTCCGATGCGTATCTCGGCCCCGTTATCCACGGCGACGCCACACGCCCGTCGATTCTTGAGCAGGCCGACCTGGCCGATGCCGACGCTATCGCTGCACTCACTGACGAACCAGGCACGAACCTCGCAATCTGTATGGAGGCCCAACAGTACGTTCCGTCGATTCGGACCATTGCGAGGGCAGAGACGGGGACGGAGCAGGAGTACGACGAGGTGGTGGATGCGACGCTGCTACCCGAGTATCTCGGTGGCGACCACGCGGCTGATATACTGACCGGCGAGGATATTCGGACGCTTGTCTATCCGACTGCCGATCTCGATATCATTGAGGTGAGCGTCTCCCCGTCGGCCCCCGTTGCTGGGCGTCGCCTCGATGAAATCGCTCTCCCGGCCGGTAGCCTGCTGATTTCGACGGCGGACCGAACGGAACTGGCAGGACCTGAGACGGTTTTGGAACCTGACGAGCACTATATTCTCGCCGTCGAAACCGATGTTGTCGATGAAGTGTTGAATCTCCTGCGCGGGTAGCAACATAGTACGTTGTCAGAGGCCGCCGCTCAGGTCTTCCTGGTTATATACGGAAACTGACGCTCTATCGGCGAACCAACACAGAGACCCCAACAGTGGTACTGTCCCGTCTCAGACTAGTTCGTCGTGGAGGTCGTGGAACGACCTGATGGTCAGGTCCGGCTCGCCGGCGAAGGCGTCCCACGGGCCGTCATCGCGGTTGACCCAGACGCCTTGCATCCCGGCGTGCATCGCACCGTACACGTCGAAATAGCCTGCGGTGACGTGGGCGATTTCCTCGATTTCGGTCCCCGTTCTCTCTGCCGCATGACGGTACAGTTCGGCCGCCGGCTTGAACGTCTGGATCTCGTCTGCGCTGACGGTGTCTTCGAGCAGACCGCCGATGCCGGCGAAGTCGACCATCGATTCGAGCATCTCGGGGTTGCCGTTCGAGACGACATAGAGGTCGTAGCCGGCGTCGTAGAGCCTGTTCATGCCGTCCCGTACGTCGTCGAACACGTCGAGTTCGTGGTAGACCGCGAGAATCTCGTCGCGCTCCTCCGTCGTGATGTCGACGCCGTGGGCGTCCAGCGCGTACTGGAGCGCATCGCGATTCATCTCGTAGAACGGCTTGTAGGCGTCGATCTGGTTGGCGAGGAAGGTGTACGCCAGCGAACGGGAGCGCCAGAGCCGGGACACCGGCCGGGGGTCGTCCACCCGGTCGGCGAGGGCCTTTTGCGCCGCTTCGACATCAACGATGGTGCTGTACGAGTCAAAGGTAATCGTCGTCACGCGGTCCGGGTCGAACGGCATAGGCACCCGTAGAAGCGGCGGCCTCATATAGCCGGTCGCCGAGTCGAGCGTCCAGCCGTCCGGTACGGGCCCACTCACAGCTTCACATGTGACGTGACCGGTCCCCGCTCAGTGCACGGACATCTCGGACAGGACGCTGCCACAGTACACGGCGATGATGATGAGCAGGATGCCGACGGCACCGGGAGGTCTTCGAGCGTCAGCGACACCAAGTAGAAAGCCAGGCCGTAGCCGACGACGACACCGGGTAGCCCCTCCTGAGGCGTGGCGACCCGGTCACCGTTCCGTGAATAAACCGCGGACAACGGGCGACACTCCCCCTCTCATGTGGCTTTATCTCCCGTGCGGCCGCACTGCGAGCCATGTCTCAGGCACATACGTTCCAGTCTCTCACAGGCGTCCAGCCAGTCATCGCTCGACGCGTGGAGGGCGACAGATGACAGCGCGAGACGTGTATCTCCCGGTCGCGGCACAGCCGTCGGTCGACACGCTGGTCGAGATGAGTCAGCAGGCCGAGGACAGTGGCTACGACCGGGTCTGGCTCCCGGAGACGTGGGGGCGGGACGCGGTGACGACGCTGACTAGCATCGCCGAGCACACGTCGACGGTCGGTCTCGGGTCCTCGATTCTGAACGTGTACTCGCGGTCGCCGGCGCTGCTCGGCCAGACTGCGGCGACGCTGCAGGAGGTTTCGGACGGCCGCTTCCGCGCCGGTGTCGGCCCGTCGGGCCCTATCGTCATCGAAGGCTGGCACGGCCGTGAGTTCGAGAATCCGCTCAAGTACACGCGGGAGACCGTCGACATCATGAAACTGGTGCTCTCCGGGGAGACCGTCGACTACGACGGGGACATCTTTTCGCTGTCCGGGTTCCGACTGCGCTGTGAGCCGCCCGAACCCGCGCCGCCCGTAGACGCCGGCGGCCTCGGCCCGAAATCGGTCGAACTCGCCGGTCGCTTCGCCGACGGCTGGCACGCGCTGATGCTGACCGCCGACGGCCTCCGAGACCGACTGGAAGACTTCGAGCGCGGAGCGGATCTCGGCGACCGCAACCGGTCAGACCAGCGGGTGACGCTGTCGCTGACGTGCTGTGCGATGGACGACCGGGAGCAGGCCCGCGAACTGGCCCGTCAGCACGTCGCGTTCTACATCGGCGGTATGGGGACGTTCTACCGCGACGCGCTGGCCCGCCAGGGGTACGAGGACACCGCTTACGAGATCGCCGAGCAGTGGGGATCGGGCGACAAAGCGGCTGCCGTCGACGCGATCAGCGACGAGCTACTGGACAGCATCGCCGTCGCCGGTACGCCCGAGGATTGTCGCGACCACATCACACAGTTCGAAGACATCGATGGCGTGGACGCGATCAACATCTCGTTCCCCCGCGCTGCCGAACCGGACACTATCGACACGACCATCGACGTGTTAGCGCCCTGAGTCGGGGCGTCGTTTTCAGTCGGTAGCGACTGGCTCGATGTCGTCACGTCGGCCGTCGAGCACGTCGAAGCGCTCGCCGCGGCGCTGTTCTAGCCAGTGGAGCAGGCGCTCGGCCCAGCGGAGTTTCTGTCGCTTTTCCGCAGTCACGGACGGGTCGTCGAAGTCCCAGCCGGGGAACACCAGCGCGGCAGCGCCGAAGTGGTCCGCGAGGAACGCGGCGCGGTCGCCGTCGGTGAAACCGCCGTAGTTGCGGACCGGCGGGGCGGGGGCCGCCTGTGTCGTCGGCACGACGAACTCGCTGTCGTAAGTCGGAATGTGTGTCTCCAGTGCGGGGATGTTGTCGCCGTGGGCGTGGGCGACGACCGGCGTCCCGTCGGCGGTCAGTTCCCGTCCGGTATCGGCGTTCTTGTCCAGGTCCGTGACCATGCAGTCGATGGCCACACCTTCCGTCTTGAGGCGGTCGGCGGCCGTGGAGGCCGCGAAGACCACGTCAGCATCGACTACCCGGTCGGCCTCGGCTTCGAGTGATGGGCCGGCCCCGGCGACGGCAACCGTTGCGCCGTCGAGTCCGAGTCGCGCCGGGTCGTACGTGCTGTCGTCGCCGAGCAGGTCACCGAATCGGTCGCGGGCACGCTCGTCGCCATCACGAGGATAGCCGAAATCGTCGAGGATATCCTCGTACACTGGTTCCCAGGTGTGAAATTCCATCTGTTGTCAGACACCACGGAGTGGACGTGCTTCTGTCTTGTTCACCGAGCCAGTCATACCGCTTTCACACTACCAACGTCCCACAGCGTAGCTGTCGCTATCGAATTCGTGTCCAGATAAACCGAGTTGAGCCGAAATGGCACGTCCGTGTACCCCTACCCGGGTGCCCTTTCGGCTTTCACCCCTTTCTTTCGAGGCCTCCGGTATAAGTTTTCTCTTACCGTCAGACATGGAGGACAGGCGTCACAAGCCCGAGGACTTGTTACGTTGGAAACACGAGTCAGTAGTCCACGACAGTCTCAAGGCAGGGAAGCACTTACCGCAGGCAAATGGCCCCGGAACTGTCAGTAAACGCGCAAGACGGTGCAGTTCCGGATTCGCTGGTGGTCGTCTCGAACCGCGAACCGTATAGCCACGAGCGGGACGACGACGGTGAGATACGGGTCCAGTCCGCGGCGGGTGGGCTGACGAGCGCACTCGACCCGGTGATGCAGTCACGGGGCGGCACCTGGGTCGCCTGGGGCAGCGGCGACGCCGATATGGCCGTTGCCGAGGAGGGCATCGTCGAAGTCCCGCCGTCTGCCCCCACATACGACCTGAAACGCGTTCCCCTCTCCGACGCGGCAGTTCAGGGTTACTACTACGGCTACGCCAATCAGGTTCTCTGGCCCCTCTGTCACGAAGACACGGGCCGAATGTGGGCCGAGCCCGCCTACTGGGAGCAGTACCGCGCCGTCAACGAGCAGTTCGCCGAGGCCGTCGATGCGGTCGCCGACGCGGACCAGTCGGTCTGGTTCCAGGACTACCACCTGGCGCTCGCGCCCAGATTGGTCCGACAGCGGCGACCGGATACGACGCTGTTGCAGTTCTGGCACATCCCCTGGCCCGCGCCGTCGGTGTTCAGGCACTGCCCCCACAGCGACGCGCTCCTCGACGGATTGCTGGCCTGTGACGTCATCGGCTTTCACACGACAGCGTACGCCGAGCAGTTCCTGCACTGCGTCGACAGCGCGTTCCCCGCGGCGACCGTCGACACGGACGGCGGAATAGTCACCCGCAGCTGTGACAAGACACGAGCCGTCGCGAACCCGCTGGGAATCGACGTCGAGGGGGTTCGGGACCGAGCACGGGCTGCTGACGTGACCAGTATCCGGGATACTGTGCTGGGCGGCAGCCGCTCGGACACGTCGATTCGCCTCGCGCTCGGCGTCGAACGGCTCGACTATTCGAAGGGCATCCCCGAACGGATCGAGGCGCTGGCACACCTCTGGGACCGGCGGCCGGACCTGCGAAGAGAATTCACGTACGTCCAGAAGGCGAGCCGAACCCGGGAGGGGATCGCCGCCTACCGCCGCTACAGAGCGGACGTCGTCGATGCCGTCGAGCGCGTCAACGACCGCTTCGGGACCGACGACTGGCAGCCCATCGTCTACACCGAGGCCAAACTCGACAACGAGACGCTCGCCGGGCTGTACCGGGCCGCAGAAGTCGCGGTCGTGACGCCCCATCGCGACGGCATGAACCTCGTCGCCCACGAGTACCCAGCGGCCTGTGTCGACGGCGACGGCTCGCTCGTGCTGAGCGAACTGGCCGGCGCGGCGACCCATCTCGACGGCGCGCTGACGGTCAATCCGCACGACATCGAGGCGATTGCGGACGCCATCGAGCGGGCGTTTGAACTGGACGAAGCGGAAACAAGGGACCGGCTGTCGCGTCTTCAGGACGGCGTCGAGGCGCTCGACAGTTCACAGTGGGTCGCCAGGCAGTTCAGCGCCGGCCAGTCCCTGTAGTTTTTCCGT
This sequence comes from Haloarcula sp. CBA1122, assembly GCF_009741785.1. Lineage (NCBI taxonomy): Archaea > Methanobacteriati > Methanobacteriota > Halobacteria > Halobacteriales > Haloarculaceae > Haloarcula > Haloarcula sp. CBA1122. The sequence goes on along the minus strand of NZ_WPCB01000019.1, from coordinate 54,630 downwards.
CGTTCGTCAGTTCGCTGCCTTTGACAGCCAGTCCGGTTCCGCGACGATGGTGTCGTCGACCTTCGAGACGGAGAGCGACAGCGTCACCGTCACCGGCTGGCCGTCCCGCTCAGTCGTCACCCGGTACTGGAACGACCGGACGACGCCGTCATCGTCGACGAGCACGGTTGCACTGGCCGAGTCCGTCGTCCCGTTGGCCGAGACGTTCGTCGAGACGGCGTCGTCGGCAGCGAAGCCAGTGACGTCGCTCCCGGTTGCTTCGAACCGCGAGACGCTGTCACCGTCGACCGTCTCGGTACCGGCGTAGGTCCAGTTGATGTCCGACCCTAGTGATTGCAGCAGCGAGCGGTCGATGACGCTGCTCTCGTTGACGGGCTGGACCTGGCCATCGTACGGCGGTGATGCCGAGCGGTAGTCCGTCCTCGTGTCGTCACCGCGGGTGAGGACTCGACGCTCGGCGGTGGTCCCGTCAGCCGTGTAGGTCGTCGTCGCCAGCGTGTCGCCGCTGGCCTGGACCAGTTCGCCCGTCGCCAGCGACCGGTCGCTGTCGCGGTCGATAGCGACGGTCCGGTTGATGAACACCGACCGGTTCTCGCCGTCGCGGACCGTCGAGAGCTGGAACGACAGCGAGGTGGTGAACGACGAGTTCGACAGCGTCTCGAAGTGCCCGCGTTCGACGGCCGCCGCGTCGAACCCGGACGACCCGGGGGCGGGGCCGTTGGCATCAATCTGCGTCGCCGTTACTTCGGCGTCCGTACCGTCTGTGCCCGAATCAGTACCCAGCAGCCCGCTACAGCCGGCGGACGCTGTCAGTAGCATTACGAGTGCAAGCGAGAGGTGGCGGCGTTCGAGTAACATACCGGAGCCACTGTATCAGCGAACTAGTTCGTTATGGCCGTTCAGCTGTCACGTTCTCGCTGTTATCGACGTTCGAACAGACCGTTACTGACTGCGCCGTCACCAGCGCACTACGGAGGGGAATGCCGTTCCCGTCGGACCAGCGTCAGACGCCCGTCATGCACGTCATGAGGGTTTAATACGAACGGAACCGCTATAGTAACCGTGCCTCTCGGCTCCGACCCGCTGTCCGAACTCGACATTCCCGACGGGACGACCGTCGAGGAACACGACCTGGTGACCGACGGCGACGTCATCGTCGGCGGCCAGTCGACCGTGGAGTTCGGCGTACGCGGGCGGACAGTCATCGCCGACGAGCGGGTCCGCTTTGGCGGCCACATCGAAGCCGAAGGTGACTGTCGGCTGGATATGTGGTGTGACGTCGCGGACAACGTCCTCGTCGGCGAAGACGCCTACATCGGCGAACGGGTACACATCGGCGGCGAACTCCGTGTCGCGGGCGACCTTGATATCGGCGACGACGTGGACATCGAGAACGGGTTCGAGGCGAACGGCTGGATCGTCATCCGGAACCCGATGCCGACCATCGTCTTCCTGTTCGTCTACCTCTCGCAACTCCTCCGCATCGGCGAGGAAGACGCGGCCGAGGAAGTAATCGACGAGATGCTAGACGACGGCAGTGACGAGCACGACCCGGTTCTGATTCCACGCGGTGCGAGCGTCTCGGACGACGCCTGGCGCGTCTCGACGCCGGCAACGGTCGGCGACGACTGCCGGCTCCACGGCAACATCCGCGCGAAGTCCCTCGAAGTCGGCCGTGACACGGTCGTCTTCGGGAGCCTCCGCGCGAAAGACGATATCGTGGTCGGCCGGGGCACGGAGATCAAAGGGGACGTAACGACCCGCAGCGGCACCGTCCGCGTCGGCCCGGGCGCGAAGATCTGGGGCGACATCTCGGGGACGACCGTCGAACTCCACGAGAACGCGACGGTCGACGGGACAATCCGCACCAGCGAGGAGATGCGGATGCACACCGAGGCAGTGCTAGACCGCCCGGACGAATCCGCTGCGGCGATGGCCGAGATGGCCGAATCGCTCGAAGCTGACACTGACACTACGGAGCCAGCCGACGAACGAAGCGATTCAGATAACAGCGAGTCGGCGGCCGATACAGCAGCCGACGACCCCGCCACTGCGGACAGTGCGGCAACCGACGGCGGGGATGCAGACGGAGTGACAACCGGCAGCGATGCTTCCGAGGACGGTCCCGACGTCGAAGAGGCGGCGGAGTCGGCAGAGTAACCGCTCGGACGCTATTTTGCGTGGCGAACGCTCGCTACACAGCGTCAGCGTTCAGTCGCGTCACTCACGGCCGTCGGCGGTGAAACCCCGTGTCCCGGTCCGTCGATATCGATATCCGGGCCGAACGACATCGACGGCGGGCACTCGTCAAACAGCAGGTGGCCGTCCAGATCGACGTAATCGAAGGCACCAAGCCCAGCGGCGAGGTGGGCGCTCGTCGCGATCCCGGTCGCGCCTTCGAGCATGCAGCCGAGCATACAGTCGAGGGAGGCGGCCTCGGCGATGGCCGCAATCGCCGCTGCCCCGAGGAGCCCCGATTTCCCGAGTTTGACGTTGATCACGTCGGCAGCCCCGTCGCGAACCACGGCCGTTGCGTCTGCCGGCGTGAACACGGCCTCGTCCGCGGCGACGGGAACCGGGAGTCTGTCGCGTGCCCTCGCAAGACCGCGAATGTCGTCTTTCGGTGTCGGCTGTTCGACCAGGGCAAGGTCGACCCCGGCCGCGGTCACCTCGTCGACAAACGTCGCTGCGGCCTTCGGCGTCCAGCCCTGATTCGCGTCAACCGTGATCGTCGCGTCGGGCGCTGCATCCGCGACCGCAACTGTTCGGGCCACGTCGGCGTCGATTTCGCCGCCGGTTTTGACCTTGATGTGGTCGAAGCCGGCAGCTGCGGCGCGCGTGGCTCGTTCGGCTGCCGCGTCGGGCGTGACTATCGGAACGGTGATATCAGTCGTAACTGTGGTCGGCGCGCCGCCGAACAGTTCCGAGAGCGGGATACCACGGTCACGACAGTACGCGTCCAGCAGTGCCGTCTCGACGGCGAACAGCGCCGAAACCGCTCCGGGCACTGCTGCCCGCAGGTCACTGACAAGTTCGCGGTAGTCGGCGAGGGCCGCCCCCTCAAGCAGCGACGTAACCGACCGGGCAGTCGCCACGGCGGCCGCCTGCGTCTCGCCGGTCACCGGCGGCAGCGGGGACCCCTCTCCGTAGCCGACTACACCTGAGTCCGTCTCTACTGCGACGACCAGGTTCCGCGCTTTCTCTCGGGTTCCGAGCGAAATTTCGAACGGTTCGTGGAGTTCGTGGTCGAGCGCCTCGACGGAGACGCCGTCGATACGGGTCATAGTTCCTCCAGAACGGCCGCGAGGAGTGTCTCCGGGCCGTCGTCGTCGTAGATGTTCGCCGCCCGGAGGCCTGTCCGAGCTGTTTCTTCCTCCGGGTCGCCCCAGGTAGAGAGGGCGGCGACTGTCGTCTCTGTGAGGTCGGTAATCGCACGGCGTTCGGCCTCGACACCGGCCACAGTGAGGTCATCGAAATGTGACCGGGCCTCCCGGGAGGGGTCGTCGGCCAGCACGACTGCATCGGGGGCCGCCCCGTGAAGCAGCCCGAGCGTCACCCCGCCGTAGGCGGTGTGCGTGAGCGCGGCCTGCCCTTCGACGAACACGATATCGTGGTCCGCTGCGACGTCGAGCACCATGTCCTCGACGACGCCCGAAACGAAGTCGGCCGGAACCCGGTCGATGACGACACCGCGGTCCGCGCCGACGAGGATACCGGTCTGTCCCGTCGCGACCCAGCCGGCGTCGAGTCCGGCATCGGTCGCCGCCCGGTACAGTTCGAAGGTCGTCGTCCGCTTCCCGACCGCACAGTCGGTCCCCATCGTCAGGACGACATCCGCGTCGGCTTCGCTCCCGCGGCCGTCACCGAGCGTCAGGTCGGCGACGGACGGCGGTTTCCGGACGTCGACGAGGTCGACACCGTGTTGCTGGGCGCGCTCGGTCCAGGCTGGGCGCTCGCTCAAGAAGACGTGCAGGCCAGAGACGACGTCACAGCCCCGTTCCATCGCACGCTGGATAGCCTCGACCCAGGCCGCCGGAAGGTCACCGCCAGCGGGCGCAACGCCGATGACGAGGACGGCTGCGTCCGGGGCTCGGTTCAGCGCTTCGGTGACGGTTTCGACGACCGGCACGTCGTCGGCAGCCGGCCAATCGAGGGCCGCTCCGGCGTTGGGGCTCGGACACGTCGAGTCCACGACGGCCTGCGCGTCGAACAGCTCTCCGTGCATGACGATTCCGTTGGCCGTCTTGCCTTCCGGTTGTCCGAACTCGCCCTCTGCGAGCACAACGGCGGGCGTGCCTTCGTCGTATTTTCGCCGCAAGTCCATACTGATGTACATCGCCGACGTGACTGACAAACCAGAGCCTTACATGTGTGGCACTCAGTGAGACCACTGGAGGACGATTCCCCGTGGTGAAAGCAAACGCAACCAAGCACAGTCACGTCTCAGGACCCGGAGAGAACGATGGGCGCTGACGGCTCCGATGCGACCGCTAACTCGGCCAGTGGCGGTCTCCAGCTGACACTCGAACTGGAGCATCCCGACTGCTGGATGCGGGAGGTGACGGCGGCCACCTCGGCCAGACTGCTGGTCAACGCCGCGTATCTGGTCGACGAGAAGGTCAAGGCCCACGTCGTCGCATACGCGGAGTCGGCGGACGCGGTCGACGCACTCGTCGCGGCGACTCGGGCGTCCGACCACACCGAGACAGTCACAGAGATGGATACCCGTCGCAGCTTCGGCGGCATATCCGCACCGGTAAACAAAGCGACGAGTACGCTGCTCGTCGAGTACGGCCCCGAGGAGAGCATCCACGACGCGCTGGTCTCACACGGGTTCATGAACCAGGAGCCGATTCGAATCCGCAACGGGACCGAGTACTGGACGGTCGCCATCGACGAATCGCGGGCGACGATACAGGAGAAACTCGACGCCGTGTGTGCACAGAAAGACGCAACAATCACCATCACACAGATCACGTCGGCGACCACCGGAAGCAGAGAACGCGATGGATTGGCTGTCCGGCAGCTTTCCGACAAGCAGCGCGAAGTGTTCGAACTGGCCCGCAAACGCGGCTATTACGACTACCCGAGGGCGGTAAGCGGGAGCGAGTTGGCCGACGAACTCGATATCGCGAAGACGACGTTCCATGAACACCTCCGGAAAGTCGAGGCCACGCTTCTCGGCCCGAGAGACGCTGGCCGGTACTGACGACGGTACGGCGTCGATCCATGCTTCGCCTTGCCGGGTCCGTACTGTCAGAGCCAGCGTCCCGGTCCCTGTTCAGCATTTGTGACCCCAAGCGCGGCTGAACGCCTCCGGGACCGCGAGCGCAACCGAATGCCTATTCCACTCCGAGTTCTGACTCCAACTCCTCGACAACGTCTTGCAGCATCGACGCGAGTTCTTCGTTCGGCGGCAGCCGATACAGCGGGCCGGAGATGTCCAGTGCGCCGAGGACGCCGCCGTGTGGGGCGGTGACCGGTACGCCGACCGAGCGAAGCCCCTCGACCGCTTCCTGATCGTTCACCGAATAGCCGCGCTCGTTCGTGCGTTCGATGTCTTCCATGAGGGTTTCCCGGTCCGTGACAGTATACTCTGTCTCGGCTGGCAGCCCCCACCGGTCGAGAATCTCGTTGACTCGGGTCTCCGGCAACGCGGCGAGAATCGCCTTGCCGACTGCCGAGTTGTGCAGGTAGTAGTACCGGCCCACCTGGAACCCTTTCGACGGGACGTTAGCGACGACGTTGAACAGCGTTATCGCACGCCCGTACTCCTCGACGGCGAACGTGACCTCCTCGCCACAGCTATCGGCGAGTTCGTGTGTTTTGCGACGGGCGACCTCGTACCACTCGTTTCGGGTCCGAGCGCCCTCTCCGAGGTGGAACAGCTTCATACCGAGTCGGTACTGCTCGCCCCGTTTGACCAGATACTCCTGATCCAAGAGTGTCTTGAGGTGAACGTGAATGGTACTCGTCGAGAGGTCCAGCCGGTCCGCAAGCTCACTCATTCGAGCCTCCCCCAGCTCGTTTACCGCATCGATGATCGCAAGGGAGGTTTCGGTCGTCTGGAGACGACGACCGCTAGAGCTGTCCATACCACTGTGGACTTGATAGTGATATAAAAAGGTCCGGACATAGTGGAACTGGTTCGGTGGATATTATGTGTAGATGTGATAGCTACTGAGAGTGTGATTACCCATAGGTATATTTTACAATCTCACGCCCGAAATTAGTCCGTCTTCCGGGATTTGTGCGATATATAAGGTCAGGACGCTGTCCCGGATCCAATAGAAGTGGACTTTTATATAGCTACAGCGGCCGGAACGAGACAAGACTTCACCAGAGGCGGCTCCCGTGATTTGTTACCGGAGAGATAGTTATTATCATGATCTTTTGCGTGTGTATCTGACGAGGCACAGAATGCATGTCAGACACGGATAGTGGCGATGGGACAGAGATCGAGGAGATCTCTGGTCCGGACGTCGAAGCAATCGAGTTCTACGGCGGACGGTGGATGAGCGTCATTCCCATAGGGTTGTTTATCCTGTGGGCAATTGTCCAGAGTGGCCTGTTCGGTATCGGGGACACGACTGGACTCGTCGCAGGGATGCTCGTGGCGCTCATCGTCGGGATGTTCTTCGCCAAGGGAGACTGGAAGAACTACGCGAACACCATCTTCGATGGGATGACAAAGCGGGTCGCCGCGACGGCAGTCGTCGCGTGGCTCTGGGCAGGGATGTTCTCGAACACGCTGCAGGCAGGTGGCTTCGTCGGCGGACTCGTCTGGGCAGCGAACGCGGCCGAAGTCGGGGGCGCGCTGTTCCCCGCCGCCACCTTCATCCTCGCTGCGCTTTTCACGACCGGTATCGGCACCGGGTACGGCGCGGCAGTCGCCTTCTCGGCGCTGTTCTTCCCGGCCGGCATCCTGCTCGGTGCGAATCCGGTGTTGTTGTTCGGAGCAATTCTCTCAGGGGCTGTCTTCGGCGACAACCTGGCACCGGTCAGTGATACGACAATCGTGAGTGCGGTGACACAGGACGCCGACATCGGCGGCGTCGTCGCCTCGCGGTTCAAGTACGCCATCATCGCTGCGGTGTTGGCGCTCGCGGCGTACGTTTTCGCCGGGAACGCGATGCCCGGGCTGGACATCTCCCAGCAGGCACAGGACCTGTTCGTCCAGAACAGCGAGCCGGCGGGACTGTTGCATCTCATTTCCATGCTCGTCGTCATTGTGACGGCAGTCATGGGCCGACACATCGTCGAGGCGATCTCGTGGGGCCTCGTCGTCGCCGTTGCCTTCAACATCGTCTTCGGTCTCGCACCGCTGAGTGCCGTGTTGCTGTTCAAGGTCCCGGAAACGTCTTCGGCCGCAAGCTGGGCTGGCTCACTTCCCATCGCGGAAGTGGTCGCGCCGCAAAACGCTGGCGTCACCGGGTCGATCTACAACGGTGCAGCCGGGTTCTTCCCGCTAATCGTTCTCGTGTTGCTCATCGTCGCCGGGTCAGAGATCATGATCCGTGGCGGTGGCTTCGAGGCGATCCAGGAGTGGCTCCTCGAAAACGTCGCAACGGGCGTTCGCAAGGCCGAAACGACGATGGTGGTCGGCACTGCCCTCGTCAACTCGATGATCACGATCAACACGGCCGCAGAGATCGCGATCGCGCCGTACATCGCCCGCATCGGCCAGCGGTACAACATCAACAGCTACCGTCGAGCGAATATCCTCGACGCGAACACCTCGGCGCTCGGGTACATCTTCCCGTGGGGCGGCGGCGTGCTCATCGGCTTCGCGACGCTGCAAGGCCTCCCGAACCAGTACGAGTGGTTCACCAGTGCGATGGTCGTCAACCCCGTGCAGGTGTGGCCGTACGTCTTCCACGGCTGGTTCCTGTTCGGTGTGTTCCTGCTCTCCGCACTGACCGGCTTCGGGCTCGAATACACCACTGACCGCAAATCCAAGGATGTGACCCGTCTATGAGCATATTCAGTAAATTCCTCACTGGGATGTCCTTCAGGACGACCACGCCGACGTTCGCGGCGGGCGAGGAGATCGAGGTGTACGTCACGGAACTCGACGAGGAATCCGGCGAGCTGGTCGCACAGGTCGGCGAAACCCGTCTCCACTTCGAGAACGGCGAGACAGACATCGTCGGCTGTCGCGTCCTCGCGAAGGTCGAGTCGTTCGACGACGCGGAGCACCGCGGCCGTCTCACCCACCTCAAAACGCTGTCTCAGGGGTCGTTCTAGGATTGCCAACGAGCGCCGAGACGGACATTGAATCAGTATAGCGCGATCGAATAAACCGATATCACAGATTCGAACCACTATGAGCAACTCACTATATTCGACAGCACGACAGGACAACCAGACGACTATCGTCCCCAGTACGGACATCGAGGCGGCCGTCGAGATGGCGGACCTCGTGCCGGCCATCGAGGCCGCGTTCGCCGCATACGAAAACGACACGGCGCAGATGCCGCCGAAGTCCTACATCGACCTGCCACAGCACAACGGGGACTTCCGGTCGATGCCGGCCTACCTCGAAACGGACGACTGGGAAGCGTCGGGCATCAAGTGGGTGAATGTTCACCCGGACAACCCCGACGAGTTCGACCTGCCGACCGTGATGGGGACGCTCGTGTACACGGACCCCGAGAGCGGCTTCCCGCTTGCCGTGATGGACGCCACGACGCTGACGATGAAGCGAACCGGCGCGGCCGCCGCCGTGGCGACGGACCACCTCGCCGTCGAGGACGCGTCCTCGCTGGGCATCATCGGTGCCGGCGTCCAGTCCTACACGCAACTGGAGGCCATCTCGCAGGTACGACCGATTGAATCCGTCGTCGTCAGCGACCTCGACGACGACCGCGTCCAGCGGTTCATCGACACCTTCGGCGACGAGTTCGACGTGCGAGCCGGCACGATTTCCGAGGCGGCCCAGTGTGATGTTCTCTCGACCGTGACGCCGGTCGAAGACCCCATCGTCACGCTTGAGGACCTTGGGGAACACACCCACGTCAACGCCATGGGTGCCGACGCCGAAGGGAAGCAGGAACTCCACACGGAGGTCATCCGCGAGGCGACCCTCGTCATCGACGACTTCGAGCAGACGACCCACTCCGGCGAGATAAACGTCCCCTGGAGCACGGGTGAAATCGACGAGTCGGATATCGACGCCGAACTCGGCGAGATCGTCGTCGGGAACGCGCCGGGCCGCGAGGACCTGTCCGGGATTACCGTCTTCGACTCGACCGGGCTCGCGATTCAGGACATCGCTGCCGCACGCATCGTGTACGAATCGCTCGGTGACGACAGCGGCTACCGCCTCGAAATGGTGTAACCCCGGCGGTCTGCAGTATCGTAGCAGTTGGCCGTTCACCCACCGCTATCGAGTGTCGCACAGACAACTGTGGCACGCAGTTGTGTCCCGGAACGATTTATATGTGCCATACGACGAGGGCGTATGCGACGCGTCATCATCGATACGGACACCGCGGGCGACGACACACAGGCAATTTTGCTGTCCTGTCTCAGTGATCGAGTTACCGTCGAGGCAGTCACAATCGTCGCCGGCAACGTGCCCTTCGACAGAGAGGTCGAGAACGCGAAGTACACGCTCGAACTCGCCGATTCCCTCGACGTGCCCGTCTACGAAGGGGCGAGACAGCCGCTTCTCAAGGAATTCGAACACGCGACGTACATTCACGGTGAGGACGGCCTCGGCGGGGACGTGTTCCCCGACACCGGTATCGAGTCGGCGGCAGGGTTTGGCCCCGACGAGATCGTCGACCGCTGTCGGGCGGCCCCTGGCGAAATCACGCTGCTCTGCATCGGCCCGCTGACCAATCTGGCGCTGGCGTACGCCCGCGAGCCTGAACTTCCGGAGCTTGTCGATGAGGTGTGGGTGATGGGCGGGAACGTCAACTGTGAGGGGAACGTCACTCCTGCCGCGGAATTCAATCTGTGGGTCGACCCCGACGCTGCCAAACGCGTGTTCGACGCCTTCGAGGTGACGCTCGTCGACTGGGGCGTGTGTCTTCGAGACGCAGTGTTTGGCTCCTCCGAGTTCGAAGCAGTATCAGCGTTCGATACGGAACTGGCGTCGTTCTTCGAGTCGGTAACCGAGCAGGCCCGGGCGTCAACAGCGAAGGCCCCGACGATCCCGGATGGACGGCACTCCCGGACAGCGTCACCGCCGCGTTGCTGGCGTATCCGGAACTCCGCGAGGCGGTGTCGACGTACCACGTCGCGGTGGACGACCGCGACGGACTCACCCGCGGGTACACCAGCGTCGACGTCAACGGCGTGACTGACGGCGAACCGAACACCCACGTCGTGGAGTCCGTCGACAGCGACGCCTTCCAGTCGGTCATGTACTCGCTGCTCCAGTCCCGGGACCCTGACAGCGGCATCGCCGAGTGAGTCATACTGCCGGCTGTACGTCTGTGACGAATATCGCCACTTCGGGGTGGCGAATCTCTTGAAATAGTTACAGCCGGCAGTATCAGGAGCGGTGTCGGGCGCGATAGTAGCGAACGGTGTGTGTCGTAGTTGCCGCTGTGCGAGACCTGTGGCGCCGGTCCTGTCGCCGCGTGTTGTCCCTGGTTTTTACTGGGGGCCGGAGGGATGTCAGGGTATGACGCTTACAGACCGTCTCGACCAGTACCGCCGGGCAGCGGGACTCGAAGCCGTCTGGTTCGCCCGACCGAACTCCTTCGCGTGGCTTACGGGAGGCGGCGACAACGTCGTCGACCGGGAGGGCGACATCGGCGTCGCCGCCGCGGGCTACGACGGCGACGAGGTACGGGTCGTTGCCGACAACATCGAAGCGCCGCGGCTACGTGACGAGGAACTCGAAAGCGATGTGGCCGTCGAAACGTTCGACTGGCACGCACAGTCGCTGGCCGAGGCTGTCGCCGAAGCGAGCCCGACCCCGGCGGCGGCGGACTTCGACGTCCCCGGCTTCGAATCAGTCGACGCCACACAGCTCCGACAGCCACTGACCGAGGCCCAGATAGAGCAGTGTCGTGACCTCGCGCGAGACACGGCTGAAGCAGTCGAAGCAGTCGCGCGGAACGTCGAGCCGTCCCACACCGAACTCGATGTGACCGCCGTGCTCCGACAGAAGCTCGAAGGCCGAGGCATCGCTACGCCCGTCGTACTCGTCGGTAGCGCCGAGCGGGCACAATCCTACCGCCATTACACCTCGACCGAAACTGAACTCGGCGACTATGCGCTCATGTCGGTGACCGTCCAGCGGAACGGGCTCCACGTCAGCACCACCCGAGCGGTCGCGTTCGACCCGCCGGAGTGGCTCATGGAGCGAACCCACAAGGCCGCCCGCGTCGAGACCACTGCGCTGGCCGCGACACAGGCGGCCGGTCAGGGTGGCGGCACAGCGGGCGACGTGTTCGACGCGATTCAGGACGCCTACGCCGCGGTCGGCTGGGAAGGTGAGTGGCAGAACCATCACCAGGGTGGTGCGACGGGCTTCGCCGGCCGGGAATGGATCGCCACGCCCGGACACGAGGGCGAGGTCGCGTTGCCACATGGGTACGCGTGGAACCCGACTATCGACGGCGCGAAGAGCGAGGATACCTATCTCGTCTCGGCCGACGACATCGAACTGCTGTCAGCGACCGGCGACTGGCCAACCGAGACGGTCTCGGCAGTCGGCTACGACCTCGAACTGCCGCGACATACAGTGCTGGAACTGTAGCGGTACTGCAGCCATCTCTAGCCGGCGAGTTAAGAGTTTACAACGGGTGTTGTATGAACCCGTAGATTTAAGCAACACGTCAGGCTACCCCTCTGTATGACCGCAGAGCGCGCCTGGTGGAAGGAGGCAGTCGTCTACCAGATCTATCCCCGGAGCTTCAACGACAGCGACGGTGATGGTGTCGGCGACTTACAGGGCATCATCGAGCGCCTGGACTACGTCGCCGACCTCGGCGTCGACGTCATCTGGCTCAACCCGGTGTACGACTCCCCGCAGAAGGACAACGGTTACGACATCAGCGATTATCAGGCCATCTACGACGAGTTCGGGACGATGGCCGACTGGGAAGCGCTACTTGAGGAGGTCCACGACCGGGACATGCGGCTCGTCATGGATCTCGTCGTCAATCACACCTCGGACCAACACGAGTGGTTCCGGAAGTCCCGCCAGCGCGACCCGGAGTACGACGACTACTACATCTGGCGCGAGGGCGGAACAGACGAGGACGGCGAGCCCGCGCCACCGAACAACTGGGAGTCCTTCTTCGGGGGCTCCGCCTGGGAGTACGACGAGGAGCGCGGCGAGTACTTCCTCCACCTGTACGACACCTCACAGCCGGACCTGAACTGGCGCAACGACGCCGTCCGACAGGACGTCTTCGACACTATCGAGTGGTGGCTGGAGAAGGGCATCGACGGCTTCCGGATGGACGTCATCAATCTCCTGTCGAAAGTCGAGGGGCTGCCCGACGGCGATCCGGACAGCGAGTGGGTCGGGTCCGAACAGTTCATCGACGGGCCGGAGATGCTGTCGTATCTCGACGCAATGGACGACGAGGTGCTGTCGAACTACGACGTGATGACCGTCGGGGAGATGCCACAGCTCACCGTCGAGTCGGCCCGCGAGTACGCCGGCGCGGACGGCCCGCTGGACATGGCGTTTCACTTCCAGCACACGAAACTGGATTACGCTGACGGCGAGCGGTGGTCGGTCGGCGACTGGAGCCTGCCGGAGCTGAAGCGTATCGTCGACCGCTGGCAGGACGGGCTGGCGGCGGACGGCTGGAACACGCTGTACTGGGAGAACCACGACCAGCCGCGGAGCGTCTCACGCTACGGCGACACCGAGAACTACCGCCGGGAATCCGCGAAGCTGCTCGGAACGTTCCTCCTCACGCTCCGTGGCACGCCCTACATCTACCAGGGCCAGGAACTCGGGATGACTAACGCCGACTGGGACACGATGGACGACCTCCGCGACGTGGACGCCATCAACCACGCGCGGGAGCTACTCGACCGGGAGGGCGTCGAGGGCTACGAGGACGTGAAAGACGTCGTCGGCTACCGGACCCGCGACAACGCCCGAACGCCGATGCAGTGGGACGACTCGCAAAACGCCGGGTTCACCGACGGCGACCCCTGGATTCAGGTCAATTCGAACTACAGGGAGATCAACGCCGCCGACCAGCAAGCCGATGCGGATTCCGTTTACAGCTACTACCAGCGGCTCATCCAGTTACGCTCCGACAGAGACGTGCTCGTGTACGGGGACTACACCGACCTGCTCCCCGACCACGAAACCGTCTTCGCCTTCACGCGGTCGTTGTCGACGGACTCGGGAACCGAGAAAGTCCTCGTCGTCCTGCACTTCGACGACGCGACGGAAACCTTCGACCTGCCGGTCGAGTACGCCGATGCGACGCTGCGAGAGTGCAATTACGACCACGACGACCAGAACCCGGAAACGGTGACGCTCGCGCCGTACGAGGCTCGCGTCTACGAGCTGTTCGACTGAGTCCTTCGTGCTACCTGAATCCCGCCGCGGGGCCGTGGCGAAGCACAGATTCAAGACGCGTCTGTCACCAGCAGTGGTATGTACCTTGCCGACGAGACCTGGCCGGACCTCGGCGACTATTTCGAGACGGAGTCGCTCGCGCTCGTCCCGCTCGGGTCGACAGAGCAACACGGGCCGCATCTCCCACTGGCGACGGACCATCTCATCGGGGAAGCCTTCGCCCGAGAAGCCGCCGACAGGACTGGCTACCTCTGCACCCCGACCATCAACGTCGGCGTGAGCCCCCATCACAGACAGTTCAACGGGACGATGTGGGTCGACGCGCCGGTGTTTCGCGACTACGTCGAGTCGTTCACCCGGAACCTGGCGTACCACGGCATCGACCGGGTCATCTACGTGAACGCCCACGGCGGGAACGTCGAGCACCTCCGGGAGGTCGGCCGGCGGCTCCGGGACGACGAAGTGCTGTACGCCATCGAGTGGATGTGGGACGAGAGCATTCCGGACCTCGTGGACGACCTGTTCGAGCAGAACGGGCCACACGGCGGGCCGAAGGAGACGGCCATGATCCAACACTTGCGCGCCGAACTGGTTCACGACGACCGCCTCGAAGACGCACGGGACGGCGGGATTCCGAGCGTCGAGGCGGCGGAGACAAAGAAGTACGGTTCGCGGACCTTCTACGATGCCGCTGATAACACTGGCAATGGTGTTCTCGGCGACCAGACCGACGCCACGGCCGAGAAGGGGGCGGAGATGTTCGAGGCCGCGACCGAACAGCTCGTCAGGCTCTGCGAATGGCTGGACGGACAGGCATTCGACGACCTGCTCCCGGAGCCACACGTCTAACGCGGGGCTGCCGGTGGTAGAACGCGATTCCCGGTCTGCGTGCCCGACGCTAAACAGTGGACCCTGAGTTGGACTTTTGAGACAGGCGGATGTACGGGGCGTATGGCCCTCCTCCTGTTTCCCGGGATGCCCGGTACTACTGAAATGGTCGTCATGCTCGTCACGATGGGGATGTTTCTCGTCGTTCCCCTCGCACTCGTCGTGGCCGCGTACCTGTTCGGCAAGCGCCGCGGCAGAGCCGAAGTGAGCGAGTCGGGCGATTCATAACCAATCGCCAGACGGCGGCCAATCGGCGCGTAATGGGCCTGTCGCGGCGAATCGACTCGTTTATCGGTCCCACTCTATGATGGAGATGTGTGTCCCCACCGAGTCCCCATCCCGAGTCGCTTCGTAGCCGAGCGTTCGAAATAACGGTTGATGACGGACGAGAGACCTTCAACGCGCTCAGTATCGAGCACGCCGATTGTGAGACGGAATGGCTCATCTCCGACACGGTGTATGCGCTCGAAAATATGCGGTAACAGGTAGCAAACTGTTGCGTTGTGGCGTTACGATAGTGGATCCAACTGCGTCGGAACGGTGACGCCGCTGTGTCTGTCCCGCCGGTTCTTCGTGTGAGTCATTCCGCTGAGAACCGCCGCCAGACTGGCATGAAGACGCTGTAGAACGAGCCAAAAACCAGGACACCAGCCGCGATAGCTAATTCTCGCCCTGCCACGCCGAATACGTCGTACAGAGTCCGGAGGACGATGAATACCCCGAGTCCCCAGACAGCGAAGGCGGCACGCTCTTTCCAGGAGAGGCCACTTCTGTGGAACACACGCTGTCTCCGCAACAGACGCTATCAAAGCCTGTGGTTCGACGCGATATCGGACCGCGAGTATAAGGGGGTGATAACACACGCCGCACAGATCACAGCAGTTGTAACTGGGATGGGTCGTGCTGGTGCCACAGAAGTCCGCTCCCGCCCTCACTCGGTCGGGATGGGGCCGGTCCCGATGACGTCCCGGACTGCGCTTTCGAACTCCTGACGGTCGGCGAAGTACGGGACGTCGACGTCCTCGAGCACCGTTGCGAGTTCCTGCGGGCCGTCCGGCGTCCGAATCGTCGTGTCCCCCTCGCGGTCGACGATAGTGCTGTGTTCGATGCCCCAGGTGAGCCGGGCCGAGACGCGGGCGAGTGGCGCACCGGCAACGTCGGGTCCGTCGCCGAGTTCGACAGCCGGCTCCTCCGCGTCCTCGCTTTCGTCGTCGCTCATACCCGAACTGTTCCCGTGGGTCCGATTAGTGCTTTCGGAACGGCTCGCGCACTTGGTGAATCACGCGCGTGCCCGCGTCATGCATGTGTCTGACGGGTAGTTTTATCGGATGTAGCAGTAGTATACTCCATGACTAGTCTCACCGACGTGTACGAAGGGGAGGTTGGGCGCGTCGCATCGCGTCGCCAGCAACTCGTCGGGACAGCCCTGTTTCTCGTTGGTGTTGCCGGACTTGTCGGGGCAATCGCACTCGCAACGACCGGCGTCGGCAACAGGTATGGGATGGACGCCTACGCGGCCAGGCGAATCGCCGGCATCATGGCCGGGCTCGGGCTGCCGTCGGTTATCCTCGGCGTGTTCGCGGTGTTGCCGGCCAGTCGTCGAATCCGGCTGACTGCTATTGGCGGCACGGGCGTCGCGGCAGTCGGCGTCGGACTGTTCCGGTCGCTGTATCCCTACAGCTGGACCAGCAGCGACCCGCTGCTGGCACTGCTCACCGGCGTCGTCTACTTCGCTGGTATCGTGACGACGTTCTGGTGCCTGTTCGCATCGCTTGCGACGTTCAAGACGCGAAACGACCCCGGCGGGACGGCTCGCATGGAAGTGACCGAAGAAGGGACGATTCGCCTCGTCGAGGAAGCCCGGACGCTGCCGGGACTGGGCGGCATCGGGTTTTTCGGACAGGACCCGGACGGCACGGTCGAGACGCAGACGAACCGAGCGAGTGCGACCGACGAGGGCGCTGTCAGTGACGGTGGGACCGGACAGCACTCGGGCACTACGCGCACGGCCAACGGCCGCAGTCGACAGCCGACGGGCGGCACGCAGTCTGACCGCAGCACGCGGTCCAAGCGACGGTCGGACAGCGGCACAGCGACAGAGCGACGGTCGGACCGTCAGACGACCCCTGGCTCGAACATCGGTCAGCGAAACACCACGTCGCATGGAACAGAGCAAACCGGCCCCTCCGAGAACGCGCTCGACCCGAGAATAGCTGAGGCCGGCCCGGAAGGGTCCACATCGACCGACGGTGGCACGGCGACGGCGGGGCACGACGCGATTACCGAGACGGCGGTCCACCAGGGCGAACCGGACACCTACTGCGGGAACTGCCGGCACTTCGAGTACGTGATGCAGGACGGCGATATCGAGCCGTACTGTTCGTTCCACGGCGAGGTCATGGACGACATGGAACCCTGTTCGGCGTGGGTTCGCAACGACTGATACCGTCGGCACTCCGATTTTGCTAAGCTTCCGCACTGCACAGCGATGGGGACCGACAGAACGGCCTGGGCGAAACCGGGTATTTAACACGGTCGGCAGGCAAACGGTGGTACTACAATGGAGTTTTGCGACGAATGCGGTTCGATGATGAAAACGGACGACGAGCGCTGGGTCTGCGGTAGTTGCGGCTACGAAAAGGCTCGAAACGCCGAGACCGAACAGGAGATGGCCGTCACCACGCAGGGCCAGGAGGAGTCGGAAGTCGTCGACACCTCCGAGGTCGACGCCGAAGACATGGGGCCGACGACGGGCGCTCGCTGTCCCGAGTGTGGCAACGAGCGAGCCTTCTACGAGATGAAGCAGATCCGCGCGGCCGACGAGTCCGAGACGCGCTTTTTCACCTGTACCGAGTGCGAACACAAGTGGCGCGAGGACGACCACTGAGGCCGGACCGTGCCCACTGACCCCGCGTTCCCGGACGTTCCCGCGGACCGGCTGCGCGACGGCGGCTGGGAGCTCGTCGACGAGAGCGTCGAAACTGTCTTTCAGTTGCCGACGGCCCGCGTCGAGGGGGCAACGAAGGTGTACGACGCCGCCGAGACACGCGAAGCCGTCCGGGACGCGGTCGGGCTCGACCACCAGTGGCGGTTCTTCTTCGCGACCGCACTGTCGTTTACCCCGCCGCTCGCGCCGGGCATCGGACCGGCGGTGATTCTCCCGACGGTCCGGTCGGAGGCCCAGTCGGCCTTCGCCGACGAACTGGCCGACAGAGGGTTCGAGTCCGTCGAACGCGGGCGGAGCGAGCGGGTTCGCGTCGACAGCGGCGACCGGGCGCGGCTCCGGACCTACAGCGCCGAACTCGACCTCGAAGCGGCCGACGCGACGCTGTCGATTACCGGCTGGGTCGGCGTTTGGCACGGCGAGGGGTTCCGTATCGCCGCCGGCGCGTACCCCGACCGGTCGCTGGCGACACTCCTGGATATTGAGAATCCGCCGGAAGCGCTCCGGCGGACGCCGTCGGACTACCGGTCCGAACTGCTTGACCTCATCCGCGCCGTGGCGTAAGCGCCAGAAGCGTGCCGTCGAGGAACAGTTCTATCGGCCCGAGACCGAGTCGTTTCGCGAGCGAGCTCGGAACGGCGTCCGCGCCGAGGCGGGCCACGGGCGCACCACGAACGCGGATTTCAGCCGTCAGTCCGGCCGCAGTCAGCGCCGCGGCGGCGTCCCTTCCCTCGACCGGTCGGTCCCGCCAGAGGGCGAGCGCCGCCCCGAAAGACGGTAGGTCGACGGCGACGAGGTCGTCGTACCCGCGGACGCTGAACGCGACCCCGTCGCGCTCGACGGTCAGGTCGGCGTCGACGAGCAGGTCCGGCTTTCGCTCGACCTGGTCGAACAGATCGCCGACCGCCTTCGCCGTGGTGACCACTGTCAGTCGTTATCGCGTGTCGTGATAGTCAGCGTGCCATCGACTCGCCAGCGAGCGTGCTCGGCGTCCTCGCCGGCCTTGCTCGGGACGTCGACTTCCATGTCGTCGAAGTCGTACGTTATTTCCGCGTTGCGCCCGGTCAGGCGGTCGTAGAGTCCGATTGCGAGCTCTGGCCAGGTTGTCGTCTCCATCGGCGTTTCTGATTCGCTCATGCAGTACAGTGTACGTGCTACTACATGTTTAAAGTCGACCCCAACGACAGGGGTTTGGGTAGCCTGACAGAAGCCGTCAGGGCCGCCGCGCGAATGTCAGGTAGCCGGTATGCCCGACGCCACCGGTCGATGGGCGGGAGCCGCGGTCGTCGAAGTCCATCTCCCGCTGGATGGTGTCGAGCGTCTCGACGCCGTCAAGACCGACCTCGGTGGCCGTCGCCACGACCTCGCGCGTGTTTTCCACGAACGGGGAGTACACCGCCAGCGATCCGCCACGGTCCAGCAGCGTCGGCGTTCGCTCGACCACAGTCGGGGCGTCCTCGGTGTCGAGCGTCAGCACGTCAAAGCCCGAGAGGTCGTCGAGGTCGTCGGTGATGTCGCCGGTCCGAACCTCGACGGTGTCCGCGACGCCAGCGATCTCCAGGTTCTGTCGCGCCACCTCGGCGAACTCCGGGTCCTGCTCATAGGTGACCACGTCAGCGCCAATGCGGCCCATGTACGCGCTGAGGATGCCGGTCCCGGTGCCGGCGTCGAGGACGCGGTCCGCCGCTGCCACGCCGGTCTTGCCGACGACCAGCCCCACGTCGCGGGGCATCATCGGCGCGCCGGTGCGTTCGAGGTGGGTGAACAGGTCCGGGCCGCGCAGTCGGCGGACGGTGAAACCGGTGCCTAGATGCGTCTCGACGACATCGCCCGGTTCCACGTCCTCGGGGACCTCCAGAATACCGAGGTCGGACTCGAAGCGCTCGCCGGGGTCCAGCAGGTACTCGCGGTCTTCGTGGACGAAGAGATACGCCACGTTACTCCAGTTCGTCGACCGCGTCGGCGAGGTCGCCGTCGTTGGCTTCCAGCGCTTCTCGCGCAGTGTCTTCGTCGACGCCCGCCCGCATCGCGACGAGTTCGACGTCGTCCTCGTCGACGCCGGAGTCGCTACCGCTCTCGTCGGCATCATCCGCAGCCGCCGCGGCCGAGCCCTCGCCGGAGCCGAGTTCGCGGCTCTCAGGCTCGCCGACGACCTGATACGTTTTCTGGCCCTGGGCTTCCATGAGCTGGACCTCCGCGTCGTCGAAGACGAGTTCCTCGTCAGGTGTGCGGATAATTACTTCCTGCGCATCGATGTCCTCCATGTCGATGCCCATCTGTTCCATCATCTGCTTCATCTTGCGCGGGTTCATCCCGCCGCCTCCGCCAAACATACGTAGGACTGGCGGGGCAGGGCAGAAAAGCGTAGCGACCCGGGCTCGGGCCGAAGTTCGTCGCGGTACCGTTCTGTCGACCGGCCGAAACCGGCACGCTCCCGCGGCTTCGTAACGATTCTAAGGCTCGCCCGTCCATCCCCGCCGTGTCACTGCTGACGATCTTCGCTACGGCCATCCTCCCGGTCGTCGCCGTCGCTGCGGCCGGCTTCGCCCTCGGCCGGGTGAAAGGCACCGACCCCGACGCGCTCAACACCATCACGGTGTACGTTCTCGCGCCCGCGCTGGTGGTCCACAGCCTGACAACGTCCTCGCTGGCCGGCAATACGATTCTGAGCGTCGTCCTCGCTGTCGTGCTGTTCACCGCCGCAATGGTCCTCCTCGCAGAGGGTGTCGGTCGCCTCACGGGCCACTCGGAACCCTTGCTGGGCGCGTTTGTCCTCGTGTCTATCTTTCCCAACACCGGGAACTACGGCATTCCACTGGCGGATTTCGCCTTCGGCGCGACCGGGCGCAGCACGGCCGTCCTCGTGACCGCGCTGCAGGGCGTGATGCTCTACACGCTCGGCATCTACATTGCCGCCCGGGGCAGTGGCAGCAGCCCGCTGGCGGACATGCGCCGCGTGTTCGGTGTCCCACTCGTCTACGCTGTCGTTGTCGCGCTCGCGCTCCGATGGATCGGTGCGGTGCCGCCCACAGACTCGACGGTGATGCAGACACTCGAACTGCTTGGCAACGCCTCGATTCCGGTGATGTTGCTCATTCTCGGCATCCAGCTATCGAACGTCGACGGAGACAGCGATTTCCGGTCGGTCGGGATCGCCAGCGCGTTGAAACTCCTGCTGGCGCCAGTGCTCGCGTTTGCCGCGGTGCTCGCAATCGGGTTCCAGAACCAGACAGTCGCGCGGGTGGTCGTGCTCCTGTTGGCGACGCCGACCGGCGTGACGACCATCATCCTCGTCGGCGCGTTCAGCCATCAGACTGGCGACTGCTCGCCGGGCGAATTCGTCAGCGCGACCGTGTTCCTGACGACCGTCGTCAGCGCGGTGACGGTGACGGTTCTCGTGTGGCTGCTGCAGTCCGGACTGGTGCTGTGACTACTCCTCCCAGGATATCCGTATCTCCTCGGCGGTGATGTCGACGAAGTGGTTCGAGCCGTTTCTGACCGCGAACCGGCCGATAGGCCGGTCGATGGTCCGGCTGGGGCCGCCAGGAACCTCGACAGTGATCGTGTATTCGCCGGTCGCACCGATCATCGGGTCATACTCGACCGACTCGCCGGCAGCCAGCGTCGCCGTCTCGTCCAGTACCGCCGTTTCGTTTCTCGTGATGGTGAGCGTGACAGTCTGCTCGCTGTCGGTATCGTTGTCGACGACAAACAGAATTGGATCGTCTGGAGGGGGCGTTGGTGTCGGTGTCGGCGTGTCCTGCGGTGTACTGGTCACTGCTGTTGTCGGCTGTTCCTGTGGCGTCGTTGTGGCTGTCGATGGTGTCGAATCGTCCGTCGACGTGTCGTCACCGGGCGCACTGCAGCCGGCGACTGGGGAGAGCGCAAGCGCGGCGAGGAGCGTGCGGCGGCGCATATCGCTCGTCTCGAAGGGAGCAGCAAATGCTTTCTGTCATACTAATCCTTGTCGACCATCCTGGATAGTGCCAACCCACGAGGGCGGCACGCCCCGGGTGATCGCCACAAACCCGTCAGTCCTCTGCACCCTGCCGGACCTTCACGGCCATGCCCGTCTCGAAGTCGTCCATGCCGCTGCCGGGCAGTTCCGCGCGACCGACGGCGAGTAGATAGCCGTCCTCGTGGACGACGAGGGCTTCGTCGCCCGGACGGAGAGCGCTGTCGGCGGACTGGACGAACTTCGCGAAGGCGTTGCGGCCCTCACGGATGAAGGGCTCGCTCTCGTCGCCGACGACCACGCGGTGTCGCGGCCCGTCGAAGGCATCGAGGAGTCTGCTCCCGCCGGCGAGTCCGAGCCGAAAGCGCCCGTCGTCGCCGTACGTAGCGATCCGGCCATCCGTGGCATGGACCTGCCGCGGACGGCCGGAGCTGGTGTGTGTTACGTCGAGGGCGTCAGCGCCGGCGAACAGCGCTGTCCCGCCGCCACCGCCGAACTGGTAGTCGGCCGCGCGCCGGAGCCCGCGGAACTCGTCGTCGCTCATTGCCCGTGTTCGATGCCGGGTGATAAACCGCCTTTCGGTTCTGTCCGTGCCACTGTTCGACGCAGTCCGAAAGGAAATGTTTGCCCGACCGTGGCTGCCCGAACCACGGCCGACCGAAATCGTGTGGCGATGGTGAATGCCACTCCCCCAATCCGTTCCGAATCACCGGTCCGGCCCTATGGGTGACGGAGTCCCGAACCGGAATGCCATTGGTTCGCTCCGTCAGTCGCCCCGGCCCGAGTACACGGGGCGTGTGCCTCTGTATCCGATCCGCGGTCAGCGATCCGACCACGACGCCTGGAACTGCAGTGGGTCTCCATCTCGCGCCTGTTCCGTGACGAGCGCGAGGGTGTACCGACTATCCTCAGCATGTGGCAACACGCCGTCTCTGTGACCCAACTGGTCGGGGGAACTACACGGGGATGTGTTTGCTGCTTCAGTTATGCAGGTGGGCCGGAATTTCCGTTCTGCCGGGCCGGAGCGATGGCGTCTCTCAGGAAAGATGTGGGCATTGCTTCCTAGTACCATACTTTCCTCCGTCGATTTTGGGGAAATTTATACCGGATGACTTCCAAGTGACGGGTGACATGGCTACAGACACGCGAAAAGTGATTCTGGGCGCTGCGCTGCTGGCGATCAGCACCGTGCTCATCCTTGGTACAGGGGCAATCGACATCGGCATCCCGGCCGCTGCCGGAGCGCTGGCTGCACTTGGGCTGGCCGCCGGAGCCCTCCTCGTTGGAACGTCAGAAGACGGTCGCCCGGTCTAACCGCCGAGAGCCTTTTCCTTCGAAACCCAAGCACAAGTAGCTCTGAGCCTGTCGAGCCACAGGAAGCTATTCCGGTTACGGTTGGGCCAGTGGTGGAGACAGCGCCGGAGCGACCGCCCACACACTGGGTCGGCTATAGCAGGAACCGGTCGGAATCGTCGCTCATATCGATGAACCCATCAACGGCCGCTTTGAGGTCTTCGGAGGACGACTCTTCGAAGCCCATCGCTTCGACGCGACAGCCTTCGTGGCGGAGATACCGACACACACGAGCGAAGTCCCCGTCGCCGGTACAGAGCACGACCGTATCGACGTGATTCGCTAGCGAGACCGCGTCGAGACTCATCCCGACATCCCAGTCGGCCTTCTTCGATCCGTCCTGGAACGTCTTGATGTCCTTGATGCGCGTCTCGAAGCCGATGTCGACGAGCGCTTCGAAAAACGACTCCTCTTCGGGCGAATCCGCGCGGATGACGTAGGCGATTGCGCGGGTCAGTTCGCGGCCGTCAACGGCCTCTTCCAGTAGTGCCTCGTAGTCGATGTTCCGCGAGTAAAGACTCCGGGCAGTGTGATAGAGGTTTTGCGCGTCGGCCAGTACGGCCACGCGCTGTCCCGGCTGGGAAACTGTCATATCAGGTATTGGCTATCGGCCCGAATATGCTTTCGGGATACAAACGTGAAAGAACGGCGTAATTATGCCCCAACTAACCAGTTGTTGTCGCTTCAGCAGCTCTAGCCGTGGATAGAATATGTCAATAAGGCGGTCTTACTACCGAGGAGTGCAGTCAACTTAGTGAGCACTGTGTTTCACTCGGACAAGCGCAAAACAGCCTACTTCTGGAGGTCGAACGCAACTGCTACCGGAGTAACTGTCCAGTAGACGAACCGATACCGACCGGAGACGAGTTCAGGACACACAGTAAAATCCTTCTCGTCAGGAACAACCCCCTCTTCGGTCAGACGGAGCGACCATTCAAATACCTGCCCAGGCGCTGCCTCGGTACCCATATCCACGTATTGAAACTCATCGTCCCCGGTCTGTCCACGGACATCTTGCCAGCCATCTTCAGTGAGCAGTTCGATCTGGTACAGATACTTAAGACCCAGAGAGAGGGTGCGATCAGACACGTTTGTCAGCGTAATTTGGGCTGTGTCACCGTATTCAAACGCTGTCCCATCAATCCGTAGTGATACATACCCGGTATCTCCCCACGGAACGGAGCCTTCGTCATACATTGGCGGGTGGCGAGTGAAGTTGCCCTTCTCACACGAGAGTTCTTTTACCGGGGACTCAGGACTCTCAGCTGGCCGAATGTGACCACTGAGTTGACGCTCTGTCATCTCTTCGGTATTTCCAGCTGTTTGTTGCTCAGTGTTCTCGGTTTCCGTTTTTGCAGCTGTCTCGGTCGGATCACTGCTGGTACTCGAACAGCCGGCGAATCCGAAGACGCTGGAGGTGGCTAAAAGATAGTGTCTTCGACGCATACCTGCCGATATTATGTACCTTGCAGTATGTGTTTGTGGCCGACACTTATGTGTTATTGTCAGAATGTAATGTGTACACCTCTGACCGCTTGTTTCAGACAGGACGCAAATACCAAAATGCAGTCGGGCCTGCTCCAGCAGCGTCTCCCAGACAAGCCGAGGGAAACGCTGGCGTACTGCCACACGATGGGGGTCCCGCCGTCTCCATGCGACGACTCGATAAGGCTTCGAATGCACTGTGAAAGGCGACAGCGAGAACACAAAAGCTAAGTCGGTCACGCTTGGTTACTCGACCATGCGACGACGCCGTCAGTCCGGAACCGCCTCGTGGCTCCCCGGTGAGGGCGTCGTCCGCGCGAAACGCAAGCCGACGTTTTAGCGACTCGTGGCGGACGTGGCGACTCCGTCTCGGGTCAGGACGTTTGACACACAACAGCCGGCGGTATCGGCCGGCTATCGCACCGTTTCCGACCGGACAACCGAACCCACAGCGACACCACACACTCAGCAATGACAGCTATCGACTTCCGCGGCGTGTTCCCGGCTATGTGCACGCCGTTCCACCAGGAC
Source organism: Haloarcula sp. CBA1122 (assembly GCF_009741785.1). Lineage (NCBI taxonomy): Archaea > Methanobacteriati > Methanobacteriota > Halobacteria > Halobacteriales > Haloarculaceae > Haloarcula > Haloarcula sp. CBA1122. The sequence goes on along the minus strand of NZ_WPCB01000019.1, from coordinate 29,961 downwards.
GGCAGTATCGACTTCGAAACACTCCAAGAGGACGCCCAGCGGCTCGAATCCGCCGGCGTCGACGGCCTCGTTCCGGTCGGCTCGACCGGTGAATCGGCGACGCTCTCGCACGACGAACACATCGAGGTCGTCGAGGCGGTCATCGACGCCGTCGACGACGTGCCGGTCATCGCCGGCTCGGGGTCGAACAACACCAAGGAAGCGCTGGAGCTGTCCCGGCGCTCCGCCGAGGCCGGCGCTGACGCGCTGTTGCTCATCTCGCCGTACTACAACAAGCCCGAACAGCAGGGGTTCCTCGACCACTACACGACGCTGGCTGACGCCGTCGACCTGCCACAGATCGTCTACAACGTCCCCTCGCGGACGGGCCAGAACATCGACCCGGATACGGCGGTCGAACTCGCCGCACACCCGAACATCCGGGCCTACAAGGCTGCGAGCGGCGACATGGGACAGATTTCAGAGATCATCGAACGCACGCAGGACGAGGACTTCGCGGTGCTGTCCGGCGACGACGGGATGACGCTACCGATGCTGTCGGTCGGCGGGACCGGCTGTATCTCCGTCTCGGCCAACATCGAACCGGAGCGCACCTGCGCGATGGTCGGTGCGGCGCTGTCCGGCGACTTCGAGCGAGCGAGAGCGATTCACCACGAACTCGGCCCGCTGTTCCGCGCACTGTTCGTCGAGACGAACCCCATCCCGGTCAAGGAGGCAATGCGGATCAGAGGCTACGGCCCGGCGTACCTCCGCTCGCCGCTAACCCGCCTGTCCGACGAACACCTCGACCACCTGCGTGACGTGCTCGCGACGCTCGAAACCGAAGACCTCGAAGACGAGTACGCGGAGGCCGAGCGATGACGCGGGTGGCGGTCAACGGCGTCACCGGCCAGATGGGTGGCGCTGTCATCGAGGCCGCCACCGACAGCGAGGTCGTGGTCGGCTTTGCGACCAGCGATACCAACGCGGTCGACGGCGTCCCTGTCGTCGACCTCGCCGATGCCGCCGAGGCGCTCCGGGAGTACGACGTGGACGTTGTCGTCGACTTCGCTGTCCCAGAGGGTGCGCTGACCGTCGCCGAAGCCTGCGTCGAAGCGGGCGTCTCGATGGTCGTCGGAACCACCGGCTTCGACGAGGACGGGATGGCCAGTCTGCGAGACGCCAGTGAGGAGGTTCCGCTGCTGAAGGCGACCAACTTCTCGCAGGGAATTCAGGTCCTCCAGCGCCTCGTCAGCGAGGCCGTCGGGACGCTCGACGACTACGACCTCGAACTCATGGAGACCCACCACAACCGCAAGGTCGACGCGCCGTCGGGGACGGCCAACAGCATCCTCGACGTGATCCAAGAGGAGCGCGACGTAGAGCCGGTGTACGGCCGGGAAGGGCACGCACCGCGCGACGACGACGAAATCGGCGTGTTCGCCAGGCGAGCCGGTGACATTCGCGGGGAGCACGAACTCGTACTGGCCGGCAACGACGAAGTCCTCTCGCTCTCCCACCGGGCCGAGGACCGCGGTGTGTTCGCCGCCGGCGCACTGGACGCGGCGACGTGGCTCGTCGGCCGCGACGCCGGCTGGTACGAGTTCGGCGACGTTGTAGACGCCTGAAGGAGACCGGAGGGGAAACACGGGACGGTTTTCAGCGGTCTACTCGCCGTAATTGATTGCGGTTCTATAGTAGCCGTTGAAAATCAATGCACACCTGATCGGACGACTGTAGTGCGATCAGTGTGTAAATCGTTTCAATTGTTACTATCGACGGATCGGTGAGCGGCGACCATATTGACACCCGGTATTCGGAAAATATGAATATGTGATAATACACACTCGAATACCTCTCTCAATACCACGGTCAGCCTTATATGTCGGAGTTGCCGCGTATCGTCTATGGCTACGAACCAGCGCGTACAACTACCAGCGACCGATTGCCCGCGATGTTCCAGCGAATTCGAGGCGACGGCACCGCGCATCAGTATGTGCCGGGAATGTGGGTACATCCCCGGCCGCGGGTCCGACTGAGAGAACGACAGACGGAAAATGCGGCATGGTAGCACACCCATCCCGAAACCCCGATAGGTAAGCCCCCGGCGTCGCAACCGGGTGGTATGAGCCTCGAAGCCGATATCGACGACCTCTGGCAACGGAAACAGGACGGCCTCTCGGCGGCCGACACGACCGACGACCACCTCGCTGTACTCGATGAATTCCTCACGGCGCTGGAAGCCGGCGAGGTCCGCGCCGCGGAGAAGTCTGGCGGCGAGTGGGAGGCGAACGCGTGGGTCAAGCAGGGCATTCTGCTGAACTTCGGCCTGCGCGAGACCGTCGCCCGGGAGTACGGCGGCGTCGACTACCACGACGTGCTCCCACTCCGGGAGACTGAGGACCTCGGCGAGCGCGGGACCCGCAACACGCCGGACGGCACGACCATCCGCCGTGGCGCGTACCTCGGTGAGGACTGCATCATGATGTCGCCCTCGTTCGTCAACATCGGGGCGTACGTCGGCGACGGGACGCTCATCGACTCCTGTGACACCGTCGGTTCCTGCGCCCAGATCGGCGAGAACGTCAAGCTCGGCGCGAACACGCTCATCGGCGGCGTCCTCGAACCGGTCGAGAACGCCCCAGTCATCGTTGAGGACGAGGTATCGCTGGGCGCTGGCTGTCGCGTCACCAGCGGCTTCGTCGTTGGCGAAGGCTCGATTGTCGGTGAGAACACGCTCCTGACGCCGCGGATTCCCGTCTACGATCTCGTCAAGGACGAGGTACTGTACGGCGAACTGCCGCCGGAACGGCGCGCCTTCCAGCGCTTCGTCGACTCTTCAGTCGGCGAGAACGACCTGATTCCCGGCGGGGCGTACAAGCCCGCTGTGGTGGCGACCGATGTCGAGGAGGAGACGCTGGAAGCGACGGAGAGAGAAGACGCGCTTCGGGAGTAGCGAGGGCGCGCGAAGCGCGGCCCTCGGTAAAGCGAACGGTGAGCGAAGTGACCCGCGAGCAATGGAGTTTCGACCGTGGAGAGCGCTCTCGGCATCACCTCGTCCGGCGAGCGCATCTGGTGGACGGACTGATAGTTGAGACAGTCTACGCCACGGTCAAGAGCTGTTGAGTATCGAAGCTGAGTGACTGGAGGGGAACCAACGGCGGCATGTCGCTCGGACTTCAGGCCGCGGTGGTATCGCTGTCGACCTCGTCAAGCGTCGTTTACCGCCCGTCTGCGACGTTCCCACGGCGCTGGTAGGACTCTCTGAGGGTGAGTGCCAGTGCGCCGAGGCCGAGTAAAAGCGCAAGCAGTTCGAACACCCACCCGACAACCGGTATCGCACCGAGAATTGCAAACCCGATGAGGCCGACGGTCAACGCGAGCCAGCGGTTCTCCCGGTCAGCGAGCGAGAGCGCCCACGACCCAGCGGCGAACTGGCCGTAGACGACGGCGACCCACACCGCGACGCCGAAAACGACGGCACCGACCAGCGAGAGCGGGATGCCGACGATGGTGAACAGGAGAACGACGAGGACGACGGGCACGGCGACGAGTGTCAGCAGGCCGACGCCCCCGGACTTCGCCGGGCGCTCCGCGACGTGTCCGGCGACGCGCGCTGAAAACGACGGGAAGGCGGCCAGTAGGATCGCACCCAGCAGGAGGTTTACGAGCAGGCCGTAGACGACACCGATCCATGACGGAAGCGCGAACTCGCCGGAGTCCGGCCCGGCGCTGTCGCCGATGCTCTCGTCCTGAACGACACTCCCGCCGATGGTGGCCTCGGGATCGCGGGTGAACGTGGCTGCGTCGTAGCGGACGTCGCCGCCGACCGACGCCGTCGGCCCGAGGACGAACTCCTCTGCACCAGCACGGACGGTCCCGTCGACCGTCCCATGAATCGCGAGGAAGCCAGCACCTGCTTCGAGGTTTCCGCCAATCTGGGCTGTCTCGCCGATCTCGACTGTCCCGCCGGCGACGCTGACGTTGCCGCCGACAGTGCCGTCGATACGGACAGTCCCCGCCGCAGCCTCGATGTTCCCACCCACCTCACCGGCCTCGGTGACGTGGACGGTCCCTGCCGCGGTTTCGACGTCTCCGGTCACCGTCCCGCGAACGATGACCGTCCCGGCGACCCCCTCAACGCTGTCGTACGTCTCGTCAGGTCCGATGATTATGGTTCCGCTTGCTCCCTGATACGACTGCGCGGCAACGGTACCGGCCACAGTCGATAGCAAAACGAGCGACACGAGCGCGAGCGTAGCGACCCGGAGGCCGCCGCTGGCGAGTCTGGAAGACATGCGATTTGATTGTGTTGGGAACATGATAAATGTGTGATAACATTATCAGGCAGCGAGAACGCCACCCGAACGGTGTGAGCCGGGCCGCACTCGTCCAGACCGAGCGGTCTGTCCGCGCCGCGGTGTTGTCGTCGCCGATGGAGAGGAGACACTGAAAACAATGGAGCCAGAAGACGCACGCAGAGAGAGTGGGGTGCGCGGAGTAGCGGCCCTCGAAACGTGGACATCGGCCTCTGGGACTGGACCGAAACGAGCGTTTCTGTATCGGTATGTGATTTTAGTTATAAGACGACAGCGGTTCCTGACGACGCTCTCCAGCGGTCTCACAGGCGACATATCGAGCGTGTATTAGGTGGGGTGAAACCTATAGTGGTTTCTTTTTGGCCGAATTCTGAGTTTTTGTAATCGCTACTGGCTACACCACCCTGAAACTTTAAGTATTGATAGCATGAAATATTTGCCGTAGATATGTCTAGTGACAGCAAGCAGCAGAGCGCAACCGAGCGGAAGTCAGCGATAAAGAAGCGTCACGAACAGGCGGCAAACGAGGTGCTGCCGGATCGGCGGGAACTGTACATCGGTGGGGAATGGGTCCAGAGTAGCGCCGGGAAGACATTCGAAACGATAGACCCGACAACCGGTGAACCGCTTGCGGAAGTGCAAGCCGGCACTGCGGAGGATATTGACAGTGCAGTTGCGGCCGCATGGGACGCCTACGACGAGACGTATAGCGATATGTCTACAGGCGCACGCCAGGCAATGCTGGATAGTATCGCAGATGCCATTGCGGAGCGCAGCGAGGAGTTCGCGAAGCTCGAAAGTTTAGATAACGGGAAACCGATTAGCGAGGCTCGGATCGATATTGACCTCGTTATCGACCACTTCCGGTATTTCGCAGGTCTCGCTCGGTCGGGCGAGGGACGGACCATTGAAACTGACGACAGCCGGCACGTCCAGACGCTCCGGGAGCCGTATGGGGTTGTTGGACAGATAATCCCGTGGAACTTCCCGTTGCTGATGGCGGCCTGGAAGCTCGCCCCGGCGCTGTCGGCCGGTAACACCGTCGTACTGAAGCCTGCCGAGGAGACGCCGCTGAGTATTCTCAAACTGATGGAAATTACGGAAGATGTGATTCCCGACGGCGTCGTTAACGTCGTCACCGGGTTCGGTCCGGAGGCAGGGGAGCCGCTCTCGAAACACCCTGACATCCGGAAGCTAGCGTTCACTGGATCGACAGAAATCGGGAGTAAAGTGATGCAAAGCGCCGCCGAAACCATCACCGACGTGACGCTGGAACTGGGCGGAAAGAGTCCACTCATTGTGTTCCCCGATGCAGACCTGGAACAGGCTGTCCAGACGACGATTACGGCAATCTTCTTTAACACCGGTGAGTGTTGCTGTGCCGGGTCACGGTTGTTCGTCCATGAAGACATCAAAGACGAGTTCCTGAATGAGCTTGCGGCTGCAGCCGAGGACCTAACTGTAGATGACCCACTGCTGGAGGCGACAGACCTCGGCCCGAAAGTGACCGCAGAGCAGGTCGAGCGGACGCTGGGCTACATAGAGGAGGCAGAACAGGAAGGAGCCGCTTTCGTCACCGGAGGGAGTCAGCCGGACGACGAAGCCCTTTCGGATGGCTGCTTCGTCGCGCCGACACTCATTGACGAGATTGACCACGACAGCAAACCGGTCCAGGAAGAAATCTTCGGCCCGGTTCAGGAAGTGTTCAGCTGGAGCGAGTACGATGAGATGATGGAACTGGCTAACGATGTCGACTACGGTCTCGCAGCAGGAGTCCTCACAGAAGACCTCTCGAAGGCGCACCAGTGTGCAAAAGACATCGAAGCGGGGAACATCTGGGTCAACACCTACAACGACTTCCCGGCAGGCCAGCCGTTCGGCGGATACAAGCAGTCGGGAATCGGTCGAGAGATCGGCGAGGAAACGATCGAACATTACACGCAGACGAAGACGGTGAATATTTCACTCGATTGACGTGAGCGTCCCGTTCCCGCAAGTCCCTCCCGGACAGATTGAAGCCGCCAACGTGTCCATCGCCCCCGACGGGACGAAATACGTCGTCCCGTCAGGGATGCACGAGCGGCTGTTCCGGGCAGTGGTGCCCGACGCTGCTGCGGGGACACGAGACCCCAAAACCGAACTGGCGCTGGCCGGATGGGTGTCACTGCATACAGATGGGCTGACCAGACGTGTGTATATCGATGCCCCGGATGACTTCACCGAAACGGCCATGGTAAAGCGGTTCGCCCGGTCACACGACGCCGAATCGATTGTCATGGCACGCCACCCAAGCGGCGACGTGACCCGCTGGCAGTCGCCAGGCGCTGTGTCCGTTACCGAACAGTGAACTCGGCAGTCAGCAGTCTGTGCTGTCGCTCAGGGTCAGTCCACCTTACTTAGTACGGCCAGGGATGGCCGCTCGCGGCTGGCAACAACGTTGTTTTCAGTCCAGCTACCGACCTGTGGCTATGGATGAACGAATCGACCCGGACGAACTGCTCGCTGCTGTCGGCTTTGATGCGGACGAGAGCGTGCTAACGCGCCGGCAAGCGGAGGTACTTGCGCTCCGCGAAAACGATGTCCGTCAGAGCGATATCGGGGAGTTGCTCGGCACGTCACGCGCGAATATTTCGAGCATAGAGCGGAATGCGAGAGAGAACGTCGAGAAGGCACGCCAGACAGTCGCCTTCGCGAACACCCTGACTGCACCGGTTCGTGTCGACATTGCAGTCGGGACCGACATCTACGATATTCCACCGACGGTGTATGCCGCCTGTGATGAGGCCGGTGTGGAGGTCAATTACGGCTCCTCGAATCTGTTGCAACTCGTCGATGACGCCGTCGATGGTGCGATTCAGCAGGACACGGTGCAGGTGCCACTCCGCATTGATGTGACAAACGACGGTGTCGTACACGTTCGAGAACGGTCGGCAGAACGCACAGAGTAACCGGGAACAGTACTGCTGGCTCGAATCGGCAGGCACGGCTCACATACCGGTGTGTCCTCACGCGCCGACAGACGATTGTTGCGCAGCACCGTCCGCATCCGACCGTCGCCCGATAGAGAGATGGCCAGTTGGGGCGCTGTGTGTATCGAAACGGAACCCTTGTTAGCCGCCGACACCGTGGTTTCCCCAATGAGCCACGACTCGCCGCCGGTCCGCCGCCTCGCGGACTGGGACCACGAGCGTCTGGAGGCGGTGGCTGCCGAGCACGGCACGCCGCTGTACGTCGTTGATCTCGACCGCGTCGCCGAGAACTACGAGCGATTCGCCGCGGCGTTCCCCGACGCCCATGTCATGTACGCCGCGAAGGCCCACACCGGACAGGCCGTTCTGTCGAAACTGCTTGAGACGGGCGCGGACATCGAGTGTGCGGCCTGGGGGGAACTCCAGCGGGCTATCGACGCCGGCGCAGACCCGAACACGCTCCAGTACACGGCCGTCAATCCGCCGGACCGCGACCTCGACCGTGCCGTCGAACTGGCGGCAGAGCACCCCGGGCTGACGATTACGGGGGGCGCGCGGGACACCTTCGACCGCCTCGAAGAGCGGGGCTACGACGGCCGGGTCGCCATCCGCATCAATCCCGGTATCGGGACGGGCCACCACGAGAAGGTCGCGACGGGGAAAGACGCCAAGTTCGGCATTCCCTACGACGAGGTGCCCGAGGTCGCGGCCGATGTGCGCGAGCGGTTCGACCTCGTCGGCCTGCACGCCCACGCCGGCAGCGGCGTCCTTCACGACGACCTCGACGACCACTGTCGGGCCATCGGGAAGGTCGCCGACATGGGCCGAGAAGTCATCGCCGACGGCGCGGAACTGGACTTCGTCGACTTCGGCGGCGGCTTCGGCGTGCCGTACCGAGAAGACGTCGAGCCACTGGACATGGAGATTGTCGGCGAGAAGGTCCGCGAGGCGGTCGGGGACCTCGACGCGCAGGTCAAACTCGAACCCGGCCGGTACGTTGTCGCCGACGCCGAGTGCATCCTCACGGAGGTCAACACGGTCAAGGAGACGCCGGCGGCAACCGTCGTCGGCGTCGACGCCTCGCTGGCAACACTCATCCGACCGGCAATGTTCGGCTCCTACCACCCGATTCGGAACGTCACCGCGCCGGGCCGGGAAGCCGAACCGGTGTCCGTTGGTGGTCCGTGCTGTACGAGCGCCGACGTGTTCTGCACTGACCGACCGCTCGCTCGACCCGAGCGAACTGACCTGCTGGCAATCGGCAACGCCGGTGCGTACGGCTACGAACTGGCGAACCAGTTCCACTCCCAGCCACGGCCGGCAGAAGTTGCCTTCGAGGGCGGCGAGACGCGAGTCGTCCGCGAGCGGGAGACACTGGCGGACGTGACCCGCATGGAGCGGTAATGGCGTTCGACATCCCCTCGTTCCACCGGCAGGCCGTCGAGACGCCGTCACACGAGCGCGTCGACGACATGCGCTCGTTACTGGTCGACACGCTCGAAGACGCCGGGGAGTACCCGGAGGTGGACGACCTCGGCAACGTCGTCGCGTCCCGTGGCGATACCGACGGGACCCATATCCTGCTCAACACGCACATCGACACCGTGCCGCCGCATCTGCCCTACGAGCGGCGGACGGAGCCGCCGGGGCCAGACGAGACTGTCGATGGCACCGGCGGCGATGGGGACGGCGACATCGTCTGTGGCCGCGGGGCCTGTGACGCGAAAGGCCCGCTCGCGGCCTTGCTGGATGCGTTCCTCACCGTGACGCCCGATGACGGCCGGGTCACACTGGCGATTTCTACCGACGAGGAGACGACACAGACCGGCGGCGCACACCTTGCAGACACAGTCGGCGCCGACGGCTACATCGTTGGCGAACCGACCGGCCTCGACGTGTGTACCGCCGCTCGCGGCCAGTTTGAGGGCACGGTCACCATTCACGGCGAGAGCGCCCACGCCGCCGACCCCGGCAGCGGCCACAACGCGATTCGGGCCGCCGCGCCGGTTCTGCAGGCGATGGAGTCGTATGACGACAAGAAAGGCCCCGGCGAACACGAGACGCTCGGCTACCCCATCCTCACCCCGTCGATGGTGGAGGGCGGCGAGGCGACCAATCAGGTCCCGGCAGAGTGTATCATCACGTTCGACCGGCGGAGCGTCCCGCCGGAGACGAGCGAATCGTTCTGTGCCGACCTGCAGGCCCACCTCGAACAGTGGCTCCCGGAGTCGATGGGTCTCAGCGTGGACCTCATCCGCCCGGATACGCCGTTCCCCGAGGCGTTCGCGACCGACACCGACGCAGAACTGGTCCGCACGCTGCAGGAAGCAAGTGGCGGCGGGGTCCGGCAGTTCGGGGCCGCGACGGAAGCTTCGTATTTCGCGAGCAACGGGCCGACCGTGGTGTTCGGTCCCGGCGACCTGAGCGATGAGATGGGTGCTGTCGCCCACTCGAAACGCGAGTACGTCCGTCTCTCGGAGGTTCGGACGGCCGCGCGAGCCGTGCGGGAGACGGTCGAACGGCTGGTCTGAGTCGGAAAGTCACGACCTACGCCGACCGCCGCTGGACGAGGTCGGAGAGCGCCGTGGTTGCGTCTTCGTCTGTCACGCTGTCGAACTCCTCGTAGTAGTCCGAAGTCGCCTGAAACGCCGCCGGTTTCAGCGGGACGACGACATCGTCGGCCCACCGCTGTACCTCGTCGAGCACGTCCGGCGGCGCGACGGGGGCGGCGGCGATAACCTCGTCGGCACCCACTTTCCGCAGGCGCTGTGTCGCGACGCGCATCGCCGCACCCGTCGGAATCCCGTCGTCGACCAGCAGAACCCGCTTGCCAGCCACGTCAAGCGGCCCCCATGTCTCGCCGTAGTCGACCGCTCGCGACTCGACGGTGTCGCTCGCGTGTGTCTTCGCTTCCTGAACGTACTCCCAGTTCACGTCCAGAAACCGCATCATCGGGCTGTTGATCCACGAGAAGCCCCCCGGCGCGACGGCTCCGATAGTCAGCTCAGGGTGGTTTGGAGCGCGTATACGTTGTATGACGATGACATCCATCGGGAGCCCGGTCGCGTCAGCGACCACGTTGCCGACGGGGACGCCGTTCGGTGCGAGCGTGACGACGATATCGCCGACGACATCCCGCCGGCGCAGCGCGGCCACGAGCTGTTGCGCCGCATCCGAGCGGTCTGTGAACATACCACACTATACGGAATCGTACATCCTAATCATTCCGGTCAGTCGTCACCGGGCTGGCGGCCGACCGAGCGGGTGGCTGCGTCACCGGCTCAGTCCTGGGGTGTCGGCTGGTCGGGTTCCTGCCCGAGGGCCAGCGTCTCCTCGACCTGTGTGTACGTCAGAACGAGACCGACAAACGCGAGCGCGGCACCGGCAGTGAAGGGCGTGCTGAACGACCCGAAGTTGTACAGCAGGCCCGACGCCAGCGGCCCGATAGCGACGCCGAGACCGAACGCCATTGTCAGGACAGACAGCGTCGTCCCGGACCCTCTCGCGCCGGCCAGATCACCGGCAAGAGCGAGCGACGGGGCAAACACCAGCGCAACGGCGATGCCCTGGACGAACCGCGCCAGAAGCATGCTCCACGGGCCTGTCACGACACCCTGTGCGAACACCGACGGAACAAGGATGACGAACCCGGCGACGATGAACGGCCGTCGACCAAACCGGTCGCTCGCTCGGCCGATGGGTACCTGAAAGACGACGTTCGCGATGACGACGGCGGCAAACTGGACGCTGAAGAACAGGGTCGACTCGTCCAGCCGCATCCGAATTGGCCCTTCGAGCGTGGCAAACAGGGCGATAGTGGCCGCCATTAGGAAGGTGCCGATACCGAGGACGAACACTGAATCGAGCCCCTCCCCCTCTCGGTCCAGAATCGCTATCGAGAGGTCTTTGCCCGCTTCGGCATCGACCGGCGGATCCTGAATCAGGGCCCACACGAGGGCAAAGCTCACGACAGCGCCCAGCACGGCGATGGCGAAGGCGGCGGTGAAGCCGGATATCGCGGTGCCGGCGAATCGGTAGGTCACCACGTCGTTCGCGGCGAGTCCGCCGGTGATGACGACGCCGGCGATTATCGGCCCGAACCCGAAGCCGATGAGCCGGAAAGTGTTGAACACGCCGAAGTTCCCGCCGCGCTCGGCGTCACTCGCCGCGTAGTCGTTTACCAGCGCCACCGTCGCCGGAATCGTGAACGCCGCACCGAGTCCCTGAAATGCCCGCGCGGCGAGGACCGTCCAGTACGAGGAGAGGAACGGGTAGGCCGCGCTGCCGATAGCGAACAGCACCAGCCCGGTGAGGACGAAAATCCGGCGCTTACCGGTCCGGTCCGAGAGCCGCCCGGTAAACGGCTGGCCAAAACTGTTCAGCAGACCGAACAATGAGAGCACCAGTCCGATCAGCGTCTCCGTCTGAAGCGTGAACCCGAGTATCTGCTGGCCGGCGATACCGGCGAGCGACACCTGTCCGCTGGCGATGTACAGGGGGAGCACGATGATGAGAAACGAGTTGCCCAGCGCGTCCGCCATCCGAGCGAACGCGAGCGTCAGGACCCGGGTGTCAGTGCCGAGGACCATCTACCCCTGACGAAGGCGGCCACACTCGTGATAGTTGCGTTCCCCGCGGTGGTACGTCGACCCGAAAACAGCACCGGCGAGACAGCGGCGCTCAGATGTCGTCGGCCTGCTGCGCCGCGATCCCCGTGTAATCGGTCGGCGTCAGCGCCTCCAGTTCGGCCCGGACCTCGTCGCTCACGTCGAGGTCGGCAAACATATCGTGGAAGTCCTCGATGGTGACCTCGCGGCCCCGAGTGGCCTTTTTGACCTGCTCGTAGGCGTCGGCGTACCCTTCGCGCCGGAGGATCGTCTGAACGGCTTCGCCGATGATCTCCGGCGTCGCGGCGAGGTCGTCGCGCATCACCTGCTCGTTGGGGACGACCTTCGCCAGCCCGTTCTGGCACTTGCTGTAGCCGATGAGACAGTGGGCGAAGGCGGCCCCGATGTTGCGCTTGACCGTCGAGTCCGAGAGGTCCCGCTGGAGCCGGGAGTTCGTGACGTAGTCGCCGAGGAAGTGGAGGTCGGAATTGGCCTTCGAGAGATTCCCCTCGCTGTTCTCGAAGTCGATTGGGTTGACCTTGTGGGGCATCGTCGAGGACCCCGTTTCGCCCTCGACGGCTTCCTGGCCGAGATAGCGGTCCGAGACGTACAGCCACACGTCGAGGTCGAGGTCCAGCAGGATGTTGTTCGCGCCCCGGAGCGCATCGAACAGGACCGCGAGGTCGTCACAGGGGTTGACCTGCGTCGTCAGCGGTTCGTGCTCCAGGCCGAGGTCGCCGACGAAGGATTCGGCGAACGTTGGCCAGTCCACGTCGGGGTAGGCGGCGACGTGGGCCGCGTAGGTTCCCGACGCGCCGGCGAGCTTTCCGGAGAGGGTGTCGGCGGCCCGCTCGACCCGACCGATGGCCTGGCCCAGCCGCGAGGCGTAGACGGCCATCTCCTTGCCGAACGTCGTCGGCGTCGCAGGCTGGCCGTGTGTGCGGGCCAGCATCGGCACGTCAGCGTAGGTGTGGGCCATCTCCACCAGCGTATCCCGAATCTCGCGGAGTTCGGGCACCAGCACCTCCTCGGCGGCGGGCTTGACGAGCAGCCGCTGGGCGAGGTTGTTCACGTCCTCGCTGGTCAGCCCGAAGTGAATCCAGTTGGCGGCGTCGAGGTCGTCGGGCATCCCCAGTCGGATGAAGTACTCGATGGCCTTCACGTCGTGGTTGGTCGCCGCGTACTCGCCGTAGCCCTCGGTTTCGAGCTGTTTGACGACGCTCGCGTCCTCGTCGTCGAACCCTTCGTACAGCGCCCGGAGCGTCGCGCGCTGGCCGTCGTCGATTGACAGCGGCGTGGCGTCGAGGTCGGCAAGCGCGATGAGATACTCGACTTCGACTTCCACGCGGGCGCGCATCAGCGCCCGCTCGCTGGCGTACGGGACGAGCGGTTCGGTGTAGCGGGCGTATCGGCCGTCGAGCGGCGAAACGGCGGCCAGTGGCCCTCTCTCGGTCATACCCGAGTGTGCGCGGGAGGCGCGAAAAAGCGTGTCGTTCTCCCGCAACCGCGACGCGGTGCGGCAGCGAGGCGTGGTGTGACGGCGAGAAAGGTGGGGAGCGGGGATTCGGGTGAAAGAGGAGGCCGCGTCGTTAGTTGCTGAACTCGTTGCAGACTGGGATACCGACCGTGTTGTAGTCGCTCATCGCGGCCAGTTCGTCGGGTACCTGGTGGATGTCGACCGTGTCCTCGACCAGCGCCGTCGGGTCGAGTTTGCTCGATTCCACCATGTCCAGCATTTCGCTGTACCGCGATGGCTGGAGCCCGAGTGAGCCCTTGAAATCGATTTCTTTGGCGACGAACTCGTCGGTCGGGAGCGACACCATCCCCGCCTCCTCGCTGGTGGTCAGTCCGATCTGGACGTGCGTGCCGCCTTTGCGGAGCGAGTTCACCGCGTTCTGGCAGGTCGTTGCGATACCGAGGGCGTCTGCGGACACGTCGGCCCCGCCGTCAGTGATGTCCCTGACCTCCTTTGCGGGGTCGTCGACCGCCTGTGCGTTGACGGTGGCGACAGCGCCAAGCTCTTCCGCGCGGTCCAGTTTTTCGTCCATCAGGTCGACTCCGATGACGTTGCCGCCGAGGGCGTTCGCGATGTGAACCGCCGAGAGCCCGATGCCACCGCAGCCGTGGATGACCACGTCGTCGCCGGCACTGACCGGTGCGCGGTGGGCCATCGCGTGGAACGAGGTCATGAACCGACAGCCCATCCCGGCGGCCGACTCGGCGTCGATACCGTCCGGGAGCGGAACGGCGTTGAGGTCGGCGTTGGGAATGTGGACCTCCTCGGCGAACGCGCCGGGGGCCTGGTTCATGAACCCGAGACCGATGTGGTTCTCGCAGATGTTTTCCCGCCCGTTTCGACAGAGGTCGCAGTTCCCGCAGGCGAAGTTGAACGGAATGGCGACCTCCTGTCCCTCCTCAATGTTTTCGACGTCTTCGCCGACAGAGACAATCCGGCCTGTCGGCTCGTGACCGAGGACGTGTGGCGGGTCAGGCCGGTACCCGAACCAGTCCCAGTCCCCCTGCCAGCAGTGCCAGTCGGACCGACAGATACCACAGCCGATGACCTCGGCGACGGCACCGTCCGGCTCCGGCTCGGGGCGGTCGACGTCCTGTACTGTCAGCGGTTCCTGAAACTCTTCTAGTAGTACTGCTTGCATTACACTATTAACATAGGATATCTTACTAATGAATATTATGGTTTTTGAGCTACAATATCTTCGCGAGCGAGGAGGTCCGCACCCCTGATATTGTGGTTACTCGGCTGCGTCAATCTAAGTCCAGAATAATTTCAAATAACTGCCGCTGCTGCCGAAGCCGATGACACATATCAAGTAGCCATATTTTCGTCCACATCGAAATACCTTCGACAGAGAGCGAAGAGATGGTCCCGCTAGCCGGCCAATCCTCAACTCAGCCAGCCGTAGTCGCCGTCGGCATCGCCAAAGCGGCCATCCGGTGGGTCAAAGCGATAGAGGTCCTGTCCAAGTGCGACCCACGCGAGGCCGTATACGGTTGCCGCCGCTGGCTGGACTTCGAACCCGAGGAACGCGATAGTCCCGAGGCCAAGCAACACGCCCAGCCACGGCGGCTGGATGCGCGTCCTGACGAGACCGACGGTGACCAGTAACGACCCGCTGACCAGCACGAGTACGCCGACCGCGATGACCGCCTCGCCACCACCGGAGAGGAGGCGGACCAGTTGTCCGACGGCGAAAACGAGGCCGCCGAGGCCGCCGGCCCACGCACCGATGGTCCCTGGCCGCTTCATCCGTGCGCCGTAGAAA
Source organism: Haloarcula sp. CBA1122 (assembly GCF_009741785.1). Lineage (NCBI taxonomy): Archaea > Methanobacteriati > Methanobacteriota > Halobacteria > Halobacteriales > Haloarculaceae > Haloarcula > Haloarcula sp. CBA1122. Next base: position 14,803 of record NZ_WPCB01000019.1, on the reverse strand, counting down.
TCCTCAATGGCATAGTGACCGGCTACGACACCGAGTGCGGAGAGGGCGGTTCCGGCGAGGATGGAGGTACTCATTTCGGTCTGACCGGTCGCGGACAGCACCACGGCCCAGCCAACCCAGACGACACCACCGACGGCGGCGACCGCACCCGCGCGCTGACACCGTAGCTTCGCCATACGGGCGAGTTGGCGGCGGGCTACAAATGCGCACCGAACCGGTACACGCCGAGAATACAGACATAGCTAATGTGGCTCGGTCGCACGCCACAGGCCGGCCGGGGGTTTCGCAACAACTTTGCACGGTCCGGTCGGTCAGTCCCACATGAAACTCGCCGGTATGGCCAGTAACCGCGGCCGAAATCTCATGAACATCGCGGACCGCGCCCCGGGCGGGGCGGAGTTCGCCGTCGTTCTGACCAATGACGCCGACGCGCCGGTGCTCGAAGCAGCCGCCGAGCGCGGCATCCCGACCGAGGTCGTCGAGCACGACGCGGACGAGTCGCGCGAGTCCCACGAGGAGCGCGTCCTCGACGCCCTCTCGGAGTACGACTTCGACCTCGTCACGCTGGACGGGTATATGCGCGTCCTCAGCGAGACGTTCCTCGACGAGACACCGACCGCGCTGAACGTCCACCCAAGCCTGCTGCCGAACTTCACCGGGGCGAACGCTCACGAGCAGGTCCTCGACGCCGGCGTGAAGGTGACGGGCTGTACCGTCCACGTCCTTGATGAAAGCGTCGACGGCGGCCCCATCGTCACGCAGGAACCGATTCCCGTCTTCGAAGGTGACGACGAGGACAGTCTCAAAGAGCGCGTGCTCTATGAAGGCGAGTTCACCGCCTACCCGCGCGTCATCGAGTGGTTCGCCGAGGACCGCGTCACCATCGACTGGGATGCAGGCACGGTCTCAGTAGAGGGCGACGAGGGCGGAGACTTCCCTGCCCGCCGCATCGTCTCGGATGACCTCGCATCGAGTCTGCGCTATGGGGAGAACCCCCATCAGAACGCCGCGCTGTACACTGACACGACCGTCTCGGAGGCCAGCGTCGTCCACGCCGACCAGCTCAACGAGGGTGCGAAGGCGCTGTCGTACAACAACTACAACGACGCCGACGGCGCGCTGAACCTCATCAAGGAGTTCGAGGAGCCCGCCGCGGCGGTCATCAAACACACCAACCCGGCCGGCTGTGCGACTGCCGACTCCGTGGCCGACGCCTACGAGAAGGCACTGTCGACAGACCCGATGAGCGCCTTCGGCGGCATCGTCGCGCTGAACCGCGAGTGCGACGCCGCCACCGCCGAGCAGATTATCGACTCATTCAAAGAGGTCGTCGTCGCGCCCGGCTACACCGACGCCGCGCTCGACGTGCTGTTCGAGAAGGAGAATCTCCGCGTGCTGGATGTCAACGAGAACTTCGAGGTCACCGATAGCCTGACCGAGAAACCCCTCGTCGGCGGCCGACTGGTTCAGGAGCGGGACACCCAGCACCTCTCGGCCGACGACCTGGAGGTCGTCACCGAACGGGAACCGACCGACGAGCAGGTCGAGTCGATGCTGTTCGCCTGGCACACGCTCAAACACGTCAAGTCCAACGGTATCCTCTTCGCCGACGGGACGGAAACGGTCGGCATCGGCATGGGGCAAGTGTCCCGGGTCGACGCCGTCCGGCTGGCCGCGATGAAGGCCGACGAGCACGCCGAGGGGAAGGACGCCGAGGGCGCGGTGATGGCCTCGGACGCCTTCTTCCCGTTCCCGGACGGCATTGAAGAGGCCGCCGACGCTGGCATCGAGGCGGTTATCCAGCCCGGCGGCTCGAAGAACGACGAGAGCGTCATCGAGGCCGCGGACGAACACGACATGGCGATGGTGTTCACCGGGCAGCGGTCGTTCAGACACGACTGAGCGGTAGCGAGAGCGTGTCTGAGCCTCGGTAGACGAGTGGCACGAGTCTATCGGTGGTTCCGGCACGACTGAGCGGGACCGCAGCGCAACCGGTAGCCGGCAACGAAAGAGGTTTTGTCGAGGCTTTAGAACCCGCTCCCGATGGCAAACGACAACGACAGGGAGGAAGCTGTCCGCGACGCTGTGGACGTCTCTCGGAGCGGTGCCCCGGCGGGTGGGAGTGTCATCCGTGACCGGTTCTCCGCGGACGAGATTTTCCAGCGCATCATCGTCGCGGCCGACGAGGAGGTGACAGTCGGGACTCGCGAGATGTTCTTCGCCGGCGTCGCGGGCGGGTTCGCTATCACAGTGACGTTCATGCTGTACGCGTCATTGTACGCGAAGACCGGCGGCGACCCGATATTGAGCGCGCTCCTGTATCCACTCGGGTTTGTCTTCATCATTCTCGGGGATTATCAGCTCTACACGGAGAACACACTCCCGCCGGTCGCGCTCGTCCTCGAACGGCTGGCGAGCATCCCGTCGCTGCTCCGTATCTGGGTCGTCGTCCTGATTTCGAACCTCTTCGGCGGGATGCTCGGCGCGCTCGCGCTGGCGACGACCGACGTTCTCTCCGCCGACGCGGCGGCGGCCGCCGCCGCTTCGCCCAGAAAGCTATCGCGACCTCTCAGCTAACGCTGTTCTCGAAGGCGGTGTTCGCCGGCCTCATCGTCGCCGGCGTCGTCTGGGTCGACTACTCGCTGCGGGACAGCATCTCCCGGCTCGTGTTGATTTACATCGCCTTCCTGGCGATTCCCTTCGGAAACCTCTATCACGTCGTCGTCTCCGCGACGGAGATGTTCTATCTCGTGTTTATCGGCGAGCTGGCGCTGTCTGTCGGCCTCTGGCAGTTCGTTCTCCCGGTACTTCTCGGCAACTCCGTCGGCGGCGTCGTGCTCGTGACCGTCGTCAACTACTTCCATACGACCGAACGGCGGCTCGAAACAGCGCGAGATCAGGGGTCCAAGCGCCAGCTCACCATCCGGGAGTGGATCTGGGGCGGGTGGTCCGCTTCGGGCCGCTCGTACGTGCCGGCGACCGACGAAATTCCCCAAAGCGATCCGGAGTCGCGAGAGAACGAGCGCTGACACAAACCATTTCAACGGCCTCCGGCTATCGTTGGTGTGAACTGGGTGAGAGATAACCGGCTGCTGCTTCTGTTTGCCGCCGTCGTTCTGACGACGCTGGGCGCTGTCGGGCTGGGAATCGTCGGTGTCGTCGCGACAGTCGGGGCGCTTCTCGGCGGCGGCGCGGTCATCCAGACTTTCGCCGGGTTCCTGCTTGGCACATTGCTCCTAGTGGGCGTTGACATCGTCTTCTCGGTCGCGCTGGTCCGTGCGCTGGCCCGGCGGGCGTCGGTGCCGAAGAGCCAGCGCGTCGCTGGTGGGCTCACCCGTCTCGAATCAGTCGTGCCACCGCTCGCGTCGCTCGGCCTCGCCGACGTGTTCGCGCCGCCGGAGCCGACAGTCGAGGAGCGACACGAGGCGTTGACGCGCCGGTACGTCGAGGGGGACCTCTCCGAGGCCGAGTACGAGCGGGAACTGCAGGCGCTTCTCGGCGAGTCAGAGAACCCGGATTCTGAACTGCTGGACGCCGTCGACATGGAGACCGACCTACCGCGGACCGCGGCGACCGACACCGAGTACGAGCCCGCCCGGGAATAGCCTGAGCGGGTTTTACATAGTCGCCCGACGACGGGTCACGTATGGACGCACCCACGTTTCTCGAAGTCGAGGTGGAGCGAGACGCCATCGCCTCGGCGCTCGACGCCGTTCCCGGCGTCGCCGTTGTCGACGATACCACTACTGGCCCATCACCGGGACCGGCGGGGCCGGACGGGGCCGAGGATTCCGGCCCCAGTCTCACGGACCGCCTCGGGTCGCTGTGGCGACAGTGGGGGCTGCTCGGCACGGGGCTGTCCCTCATCGCGCTCGGCGCGGCAACGGCTGGGCTCTGGTGGTACCGCCGCCGCAACGCTGATGGAACCGATGCCAGGAGCACCGACGAGGACGCGTCGGAATGGGCCACGGAACGTCCAGACGAAACGCCACCACCGGCTGAACCGAGCGTCGACACGCCATCACCGGCCGAGACGGAGTTCGAGCCGACAGCAGCGGTAGAAGACGCCGAGGAGACGCCGGCTCCAGAGGCGCAGGAAACGTCGCTGGCCACAGAGATGCCACGGACTGAGTCCGAGTCCCGGCGGCAGGATACTGGGACGGGTACGGAGCTATCTGGCGCTCCCAAGTCAGAGACCGAGACGGACACTCTGGAACAAGTGGAGACGGAGCCCACTGAGACGGACACGGACGAGCGACCGGAAGCGAAGATCGACCCGGCACCGCTGCTGGGTGCCGCGTTCCTGATTCTGTCGAGCGCGCTCGGTCGGTGGGCCACGCGCGAGCGTAGCGACCAGGCGTAACTGTCGCCGGCAGGCCAGTGGGAGACCAGTTGGGTAAGCAGGCTGTTCGGGGCGTCTTCGCGCCGGACACACGCAACAGTCCGACAGGCTAAAGCGAGCGGCTCCGATAGCCCGACCATGGAGTTCCACGAGGCCGCGAACTTCCTCTTCGAGTTGCGCCGGTTCGCCTCGCGACCCGGTACTGATGCCACGCAGGACCTGCTATCGTCGCTCGGTGACCCACAGGAGGGGCTTCGCTGCGTCCAGATTGCGGGGTCCAACGGGAAGGGGTCCACCGCGCGGATGGTCGAACGAACGTTGCGGGAAGCAGGCCTCGATGTCGGACTGTACACGTCCCCGCATCTCGACGACGTGCGCGAGCGAATCCGGATCAACGGCAGGAAGCTCTCCGAGGCCGCGCTCGTCGAGTTCGTCGAATCGGTTCAGGCGTACGTGACCGAGCAGGGCGCGGCCAATGATTCGCCCACCTTCTTCGAAACGATGACTGCGATGGCGCTGTGGGAGTTCGACCGCCAGGACGTCGACGTTGCAGTGCTGGAGGTCGGTATCGGCGGCCGATACGACGCCACGAGCGTGGTCGATCCGGTCGCAAGCGCCGTCACGTCCGTGACGCTCGAACACACCCACATCCTGGGCGACACCGTCGAGGAAATCGCCCACGACAAGGCCCACGTCGCCCCGGACGGCAATCCGCTGGTGACCGGAACGACAGGCGACGCGCTCGCGGCCGTCCGCGAGTTCACCGACGATGTCGTGACCGTTGGGAGCGCCGTCGAGACAGACCAGAACCCGGCCGAGAGCGAGGCCGATATATCCGTGAACTACGGCGGTCGTGAGGGGCTGGAGGGGTCGGTCTCGGTCGACGGCCCGAACTGGAGCGTCGATACCTCCCTCCCGCTGCTGGGCGCGCATCAGGCACAGAACGCCGGAATCGCAGCCACACTGTGCCGGCAGGTCGCGGATGTCTCGCAGTCCGATCTCGAACGCGGCCTGCGAAACGCCCACTGGCCCGGTCGGTTTGAAGTGATGAACGAGTCGCCGCTGGTCGTCCTCGACGGGGCACACAACCCAGGAAGCATCGAGCGCACCGCGGAGACGCTGTCGTCGTTCGACTACGACGACCTCCACGTCGTCGTCGGCGCGATGGTCGACAAGGACCACGAGCGCATCGCCGCGGCGTTACCGGACCCGGACCACGTCGTCGCCTGCCAGCCCAACGTCGACCGGGCGGAGTCTCACCACGTCGTCGCGACCGCCGTTGAGAACGCGACCGACGCCACCATCGAGACGCGAAACGACGTATCCGGGGCGCTCGATATCGCACTCAACGCCGCGGACTCCGGTGATGCGGTCCTCGTGACCGGGTCGCTGTACGCCGTCCGGGAGGCCCGGACCGGCTGGTCGCGCTCGCTGATTCCCAAGCAGGTCGACTCGCTGGCCGAGGCCCGCGAGACCATCGAGAGCGCCCACGTCACCGATACCGGGGCCTGGCGGATGCGGGGGAAGGGCGTCCACCGCGTCCTGCGTACCCGCGTCCAGCCGCGACAGGCCCAGTACCTCAAGGAGGAACTGCTGTCCTTGGGCGGCGAATGTGCCGTCTCTGGGCTGGACGGCCAAGAGGAGGAATCAACCGACGTGGTCATGATGGCGACGATGGCCCAGTACAAGCGCCTCGCGGAGAAGCTGGACGGCCAGCCCTACGGGCTCGCGTCGTTCGCCGACGAACTGCGGGGGGCGCTGTCCATCCAACAGTCCGAGCCCGACACGTCGGCAGCGTATCCCTGGGACGACGGCACAGCCGTTATGGGTATCTGCAATATCACCCCGGATTCCTTCCACGACGGCGGCGAGTACAACGCCGTCGAGGACGCCGTCGCCCGCGCCGAGCAAATGGTCGAGGACGGCGCGGACATCCTAGATATCGGCGGGGAGTCGACCCGGCCCGGTGCTGAACCGGTCCCGGCCGAGGAGGAGATCGACCGCGTGGTGCCGGTCATCGAGGCGCTTTCGGAGCTGGATGTCGCGATATCCGTCGATACGCGGAAAGCACCCGTCGCGCGGGCAGCACTCGACGCCGGGGCAGACATCCTGAACGACGTGTCTGGCCTCGAAGACCCCGAGATGCGCCTCGTCGCCGCCGAGTACGACGTGCCGGTGGTCGTGATGCACTCCATCGAGACGCCGGTCGACCCCGACAGCGACATCCACTACGACGACGTGGTGGGGGACTGCATCGACCAACTGACAGAGCGCGTCCTGCTCGCGGAAAAGGCCGGACTCGACCGAGACCAGATCATCGTCGACCCGGGCATCGGCTTCGGGAAATCTGCCACGGAGGACTTCGAACTGCTCGACCGACTTCCGGAGTTCGAGGCACTCGGCTGTCCAATCCTGGTCGGGCACTCCCACAAGTCCCTGTTCGGGCTGGTCGGACAGGAAGCGGGCGACTGTCTGGAGGCGACCATCGCCGGGACGACGCTGGCGGCCGAACGGGGGGCCGACATCGTTCGCGTCCACGACGTCCCGGAGAACGTTGCCGCGGTTCGGGTCGCTGAGGCAGCTCAGAACCCGGAGAAATTCGAGGACTGAGCGGCGCTGTTTGTCCGTAATTCCACCAGACCGAAAGCACTTACGCCACCACCGAGCACCGCTGGTATGGATCAGCGAGACGTTGTCCGCGAGGGGTACGACGAGATTGCGAGTACCTACGCCGAGAAGCGGGACGGGAACGGTCGCGAACGGACCCTTGTCGAATCGCTTGCAGCGGCCCTCCCTGATGGTAGTCGCGTCCTCGATGCGGGCTGTGGTGCGGGTACGCCGGCAATGGAAGTTCTCGCCGATCAGCACGATACCATCGGACTGGATATCTCAGCCGAACAGCTCCGTACCGCTCGTGATACTGTCGACTCCGACGGACTGGTCCGTGGTGACCTGGCGACGCTCCCGTTCGCTGACGATACGTTCGATGCCGTTGTCTCCTACCACGCCGTCATCCACGTTCCAAAGGACGAACACGCCACTGTCTTTTCCGAATTTGAGCGCGTGCTCCGGCCCGGCGGGCAACTCCTGGCCGCGCTAGGAGACGACCCATGGGAAGGCACGAACGACGACTGGCTGGATACCGGCACCGCCATGGCCTGGAGTTTCCACGGTCGTGAACGTAGCGCAGATCTACTGACGGAAGCCGGCTTTCGCGTCGAATCGGTCGAACCGGTCGACGACGAACTCGGAGGGACCTTTGCCATATTCCGGGCACAACCGGAGGACAGCGAGACACTGCCGGGTCACAACTGAATCAGGGGACTGGCGTTCGTGTGGAGAAGGGTTCTATAACCAGGACTACTCGGGCAGTTGTTCAGTGCGTTAGGCCTGGGCGGCACAAGCAATTTTCCCACTATATTGAGGGTATTATTCCCGATATCTCTCAACAATGAAAATCGGGAGCGAACATATAAGGTTTGTATCGGTGGAGGTCCGCCATGGAATTACGGGACGGGAGTAAGAACTCCCGAGAGCGCATCAGTTCTTCTGACAGAAAAGCGGTCGACGGCGGAACGCTTACCGATCGTATCGGACTGGACGCCGGGGAGATACGCTGGCGGAAGGAGTTTACCGGATTCGATGAGTCGGACGTCGACAATCTGACCGCGATGGAAGCGAAGACGAACGCCCGGGCCGAATCTGTCGTCGACGACTTCTACGATCACCTCAAATCGTTCGACGAAACCATCGAGATTTTCGGGCGGTCCACCAAGTCGGTCGACCAGCTCAAAAACACACAGTCACAGTACCTCCGCGACCTCGTCGCCGGGAGCTACGACAAACAGTACTTCGAGAACCGGGCCCGTATCGGGAAGATTCACGACATGCTCGACCTCGGCCCGAAGATCTATCTCGGGGCCTACAGCATCTACTTCGAACATTTCCTGCGGACAATCGTCGAGGACCTGCAGTCGGGCGACGCCGCCCGGGACGAGGCACTCGAAGAGATGCAATCGCGGGCGCTGTCCGTGTTCAAACTCCTCAACCTCGACCAGCAGGTGGCGATGGACACCTACATCGACTCGTACAGCCAGCGTCTGGAATCGGCAATCGATGACCAGCAGGCGCTGATGGAGGAGGTCGAGAGCGGACTCCAGCAGCCCATCGACGAACTGAGCGCCTCAGCCGAGGAGGTCGCCCAGACGAACCAACAAATCACCGACACAGCCGAGACACAGTCCGAGTCGATGGACGAGGTGGCGGGCGAGGTCGCGGATATGAGCGCAACCATCGAGGAGATCGCCTCGACCGCCGAAGAAGTCGCGAGTACCAGCACATCGGCCGAGGAAAAGGCGGAACGCGGGAACGAAGCCGCACAGCAGGCCGCGGCCATGATGAACGACGTCGACGACGCTGTCGATACGGTTTCCACAGACATCGCCGGCCTCCGGGAGCAGGCCGACGAGATCGACGACATCGTCGAGGTGATCAACGACATCGCGGACCAGACCAACATGCTCGCGCTGAACGCGTCTATCGAGGCCGCACGCGCCGGCGAGGCGGGCGACGGGTTCGCCGTTGTCGCCGACGAAATCAAGACGCTCGCCGGAGATTCACAGGAACACGCGAACCAGATCGAGGACACCGTCACAGAGATCCAAGACGAGACCGTCGACGCCGTCGAGAGCCTCGAAACCGTGACAGAGCAGGTGACGGAGGGCATCGATCAGGTCGAGACGGCGGCCGAACAACTCGAAGAGATCGTGTCGGCGGTCAACGAGGCAGCACAGGGCATCCAGGAGGTCTCGGCGGCCACCGACGACCAAGCGGCGTCGACCGAGGAGGTGGCCAGCATGATCGACGAACTGTCGAGCGGCATCGACGACATGACGGCACAACTGGACGACCTCGCGGCGACGAACGAAGAACAGACGGCGAAGATTCGGGACGTGGCCGAGACCGCGCGCCGGCTCGATACCGACACGGAATAAGCTCGACCCACAGTCAGCGCGTCTGGCTTACTCCTCGACTTCGGGCGGCTCGACGGCCTCGGCCTCCGTCTCGGTCACGCGGATGCCCTTCGAAGCGAGGTGGCGCATCTGCCGGCGGACGAAGTCCTCCTCCGTCGTCCCGCGTGTCGCGAGAATAACCATCCGGGCGTCGCCGGCGGGGCGCATCGTCCGTCCGGCCCGCTGTGCGCCCTGCCGACGGGACCCACCCAGTCCAGACGCGACGAGAGCGAGTTCGGCGTCGGGCAGGTCGATACCCTCGTCGCCGACACGGGAGACGACCAGCGTGTTCAGTTCGCCCCGGCGGAACTCGTCGAACAGTTTCTCCCGACGTGCGTGTGGCGTCTCGCCGCTGATAAAGGGTGCGTCGATGGCCTCGCTGATGGCCTCGCCCTGGTCAAGGTACTCGATGAACACGAGCGCCTTCGCGGCCGGGTTCTCGGCCAGTGCGTAGCGTATCTCGTCGATTTTCCCGGTGTTGCTGGCGGCGGCCTGTCGGCGGTCGTGGCCCGACGTGGAACTGTACTCGGACTGCTCCGTCTCGTTGCCCCACGGGACGAGGCGGATTTCGACCTCGGGTTCGGCCACGTAGCCCTCGTCGAACAGTTTCCCCCAGTCGGTGCCGATAGGCGGGCCGATGAGCGTGAATATCTCCTCCTCGTCGTCGCTCTCTCTGGTCGGCGTGGCGGTCAAACCCAGGCGGTGTTTGGTCTGGAGGTCCGCGCTCCGGCGGTGAATCGGCGAGGGGACGTGATGGACCTCGTCGAAGACGATGAGGCCCCACTTGCGCTGGTCGAACAGCTTCCGGTGGCGGTCCATCCCCGCGGTGCGGTAGGTTGCGATGGTGACCGGCCGGATGTTCTTCTCGCCGCCGTGGTACTCGCCGATGTCGTCGTCGGTCAGGGTCGTGTGCCGGACCAGTTCGTCGTGCCACTGGGTCGCGAGTTCGCGCGAGGGGACGAGAATCAACGTCTCACCGCTGATAGCGGCCATCGCCCCCATCGCGGCGACGGTCTTGCCCGACCCCGGCGGGCCGACGAACACGCCCGACCCCTGCTCGGTGAACCGCTCGACCCAGTCCTGCTGGTAATCCCGCAGGCGCAGGCGGAGGTCCATCTCGATGGCGTCGCCGGTCTCTAAGTCGCGGTCGTCCCGGACCGGATAGCCCGCCTCGTACAGCGTGCGCTTGATCTCGGCGGTCGCGTCCTCGTTGACCCACGACTCCGAATCCGAGATGGGGGCCCGGAGGTGGTCGTCGTCGAGTTTCGGCCGGGCGACGTTGCCCATCAGGTCGTCACTCTCGGCTTCGAGTACGACGTAGCCGTCCTCGTGGGTCTTCAGGCGGAACTTCCGGGCGCGCTCCCACTGGCTCGTCACCCACTCTTCGAGGTGGGGCGAGCGCTCGCCCAGCACGTCCCGCATCGTCGTCAGGAGGGCGTCCAGGGACTCGTGTGGCGCGGCCCAGATGTCCTCCTCGCGGAGTTCGTACACGTAGCCGCCCGAACGGTTGGTGTCCTGCAGGCGCGCGAACTGTGAGAGTTGCGCCCGCGTGAACTGGTCGGGGTGTTCGACGACCACTTCGCGGCGGTCGGGGAACAGAACGACGCGCTCGCGGTCTGTCACCTCGGCGATGTCCGCCGGGTACCACACGGACTCGACCTCGGACACGTCCTGGCGCTCGATGTCGCCGTCGTCGGCGAGGCGCTCCAGTGCTTCCCGGGCCTCGTCTGGCGTCAGGTCCGTTTTCCGGGAGAACTCCGTCGCCGTCAGATGTGGGCGGCCGACGGCATCGATAGCGTCGTAGACGGCGTCGAGTTCGAGTTCTGCGGGGTCCGAGTCCTCGTCTCGGTCTGCTGGCTCCTCGACTGTCACTACCAAATGGAGGGGACCGACGCTCAAACGGGTTTCGTCTGGGCGACCGCCCCGTCGGTCCGAACACGTACATTAATATAGCGCCACTTAGACCAGCCGGCATGGTTGAGGGAATCGCGGCTGGACCGTGGTCGATCGTGCCCGCGCTCGTCGCCATCGGTCTCGCCTGGTACACCCGGGACGCTCTTATCGGGCTGTTCGTGGGCATCGTCATCACAGGCGTGCTGGTCGGCGCATTACACCCCCAGGCTGTCGGGGTCCCGTCCGATCTGATCACCGCCGGCGGTGAGGTGGCGACCGTCCAGCCACAGGCAGAAGACGGGAGTCCCTGGACGGTCGGCGTCGGTGGCATCGTACTCGGAGCGCTCTTCGGGCTGAAGCTCGTGCCGGAAATCATCGCCACGGCCCCGCTGTTCGGGGAATGGTACGTCAAGAACGTCCTGCTCGCCATCTTCGCCATCGGCGGGCTGATCGGACTGATGATCCGAGCTGGGGCGATACAGGGCGTGCTGGAGGCGCTGGTGGAGCGGGCTGAATCCGCCGCAGACGCCGAGAAGGCCGCGTTCCTGGCCGGGATCGCCATCCACATCGATGACTACTTCAACTGCCTCGTGGTCGGCTCGATGATGCGGCCGCTGACCGACAAGTTCGACGTCTCGCGGGCCAAACTGGCCTACTACGTCGACTCAGCGGGGTCCCCGGCGTCCCGGCTCGCGTTCTACTCGACGTGGGGAGCGGCGATGGTCGGCTTCATCGGAGGCGGCCTCGTCGAGGCACAGCAGCAGGGGACGCTGCCCTCGGGCATGACCAACTTCGTGAACACCGGCGGCGAGCAGGTCACCGCGGCGACCGGTGCCGTCTGGCCGCTGTTTTTCAACACGCTGTTTACCGGCTTCTACTCCTGGATCGCGCTCGGTCTCGCGGGACTCGTCGCGTGGCAGGTCGTGCCAAACATCTACGGGATGGGGACGGAGGAATCCCGAGCGAGAAACGAGGGGAAAGTCGTCGGCGACGACGCCGACCCGATGATTTCCGCGGAGATGGACGAGTACGAGGTGTCAGAGACCGCGACGCCGGACTGGCGGAACTTCGCCTGGCCGATTCTCACCATGATCGTCGTCGGCCTCGGCGCGATGTTCTGGCGGGCCAGCCCCGTCATCTACGTCAAGGGGAAGGAAGGGATGGGGGCCACGCTGCTCCAGCTCGGCAGTTGGCAGCTCATCACGCCGCCGAGCGGCCCGTGGGCGTTCAACATCGGCGGCGTCCAGTTGGGTCTCGCGTCCTTCTCGGCACTCATCCTCGCCTTCCTGCTGTATCGCTGGAAGGGCGACATCCCGTCCAACGACGATGCCACCGACGCGATGATGGTCGGCTTCAAGGGCATCCTCCTTGCGGCCGTCATCCTGATGTTCGCCAGTTCCATCCAGAACGCGGTGACGATACTGGGTATTTCGTCGTTCGTGACGAACGTCTTCGGCGGCGTGCCGGCGTTCATCATTCCGGTGGGCGTCTTCCTCGTGACTTCCTTTGTTAGCTTCTCCGATGGCTCGTCGTGGTCGACCTACGGCATCATGTTCCCCATCGCCATCCCGCTCGCGTTCTCGACGGGCGCGAACCTCCCGCTCGTCCTCGGCGCGGTGTTCAGCGGCGGCATCTTCGGCGACCACACCTCGCCCATCAGCGACACGACCGTCCTCGCGTCGTCGACGAGCGGGAGCGACCACATGGTCCACGTCCGGAGTCAAGCGCCCTACGCTCTCATCGCGGCAGGTATCGCGGCCGCGCTGTTCCTCGTGTTCGGGCTGGTGCTCCCCGAAGGGTTCCGCGTCATCCCGTACTGACTGGTGGCGATTTGTCCCCGTCGTCAGCGCGTCTGAACGGCGTTCCGATTAGAAAAGACCGGTCTCCTCGATACGTGACTCGTACAGGTCCTCGTACTCTGCACGGACCTGTGCGTGGTCGAACTCGGCACAGGACTCGTCGACGGTCCGGCGCTCGAAGTCGGCCGATTCGGCGATTTTGTCGGCGATTTCCTGCGGGTTCGTCACCCGGAAGGCGCGGTCGCGCTGCTCGATGAGTTCGTGGGCCGACGACTCGGCCTGGTACTCCACGATGCCGATACAGCCACAGGCCATCGCCCAGAGGAGGTCCGTGGCGAAACACTCTCGGAACGCCGTCTGGACGAATACGTGCGCGCCCTTGTAGATCGAGACGCGCTCCTCGATGTCGCACGCGCCGGCGAAGGTCACGCGGTCGTCGATGCGGAGGTCGGCCGCCTCCTGTTCGTAGTACTCCCGCTCCGGGCCGTCGCCGATGATCGTCGCCGACCAACCCTTCTGTCTGAGTTCCGCCAGCCCGAGCAGCAGCGACTCGACGTTCGCGCTGCCGTCCAGCCGATGGGCGTACACCACGTCGATCTCCTCGTCGGGGTCGACTTCCCGGACAAGATCCATGTCGATGCTCTGTGGGAGAATCGCGGTCTGGTCCGCCGTCGCTCCCCGCTCGCGGACCCGCGTGCGGACGAGTTCGGAGGGGGTGACGAGACAGTCCGACGCGCGGAGCGCGAGGTTGGCCCGGCGGCTTTCGGGCACGTCTTCGTCCCCATACCACTCCGTGAGAAGCGGCGCGCGAGACAGCGTTGCACCGGTCTTGGCCGCGAGTGCGACCGACGACGGCGTCGGGTGAACGTGGACGACATCCGGACGGAACCGGGCGAGCATGGCCGGGAGGCGGACACAGAAGGAGGGGACGGTCGGCGAGACGGTGACGGCGCGGTACGTGACGCCGTCGCGCTCGCGCTGATTGTCGAATCCCGGCCACCACTGCGAACAGAACACGGTCACGTCGTGACCGGCAGCGGCGAGTTCGGTAGCCACCCGCTCCAGCCGGGTCCGGCCCACTGTGTCCCGGTACTGACTCGTCTCCATGGCGACGACCGCGACACGCATACAGGTGCGACGACGTGGCCGCTCAAAAATCCACCCGTTCGCGGTTGACGGCGACAGATGGCGGATTGGCCGTCGGAACTGTCGTTCGACTGGATGTTTATTACAGCGACTCTGCAACGTGTCAGTGTATGAGCGATGATGACGACCTCGAAGCGGAAGTACGTGACCTCCGCGCCGAGGTCGATGCCCTCCAGACACGCATCACCGCCCTGGAATCGAAACTGGACACCGACCCGCCTCCGTCTGTCGGGGACGAAACTGCAACCACTGAAGCGGACACGGCGGCTCCCGAATCGGAGGCCACACACGGTTCGGGGACAGCGCCAGAGACCGGCGAGACAGCCGACAGCGACGCGCCTGTCGACGAGCGGAACTGGGAGCGCGACATCGGGATGAAGTGGCTCGGCGGGGTCGGCGGGCTCGCGCTGGTGGTCGGCGTCGTCTTCTTCATTCGTCTGGCCATCGAAGCGGGCTACCTCGGCCCGCTCGGGCGTGTGCTCACCGGCACAGCGGGCGGGCTCATACTGCTCGCGGGCGGTCGGTACGCCGCCGAGCGGCAGGGCTACGACCGATGGGGTCGGCTCGTCGCGGGGACCGGCCTCGCCATCGCGTATTTCAGCGTCTACGCG